>JAZRCL010000012.1:0-19144 GCA_045659745.1 Eubacteriales bacterium | reverse complement strand
GAGCCCGAGCTCGTTTGCCGCATAGCTTCGAAAGTCCTCACAGATTTTCTCGAGTGTTACTTCTTGATCGTAATTGTTATGCTTGTATTCGTCCTTCTTCTCATCTATCTCCGAGAGCATACAAAATCTGCTTTCGCTGTTTGTTGAGGAAAAATCCTCCAACACTTCCCTTTTGGCTGTTCGATACTTTACGCTGTCGTTCTGTTTGTTCTCGTTGATCATTACGAAAATGACTACAGTGGCAATGATTCCAACAAGCAGAAGGATATACGTAAGGATTGCTGACTTTGAAAAGAGCATATCTGAAATATCGGTGGTGAGAGCGACGAATCGCGGTTGTAAAAAGTTTAGCATTACCCCTACCTCACTTTCACTTGCGAAGACCGGATTTGCCAAGTTCTTTTGCTGCTTTGCGAGAGATCAGCATTTCACTATCCTTAAAGGCTGTGATCAGTCCTGATATGATATCTATCCTTTTGTCTGTTCTCGAAGCACTTGCGACGACCGACGGAATAACCCTTGTTGAGATTGCCTCGTCAAGTGCATCTGTGGAGTTCTTTTTGCATTCGTTCAATACGGCTATGTATTTTTCCATACCGATCCACTGTTTATTGGATATTGTAAACGTCATATGTTCGTTCAGAAAATCGGTAAAGGCATCGAGTTTTTTCCAATCACTCTCGTCAATATTACATTTTGTCTGATCGATCATAAGCTTCAATTGAAAATAGCTGATATGTTGTATTTGCACAGGTGACTCAGCTTTGTCACATATAGATACCGATATATCAATGATCGAAGAAATCTCCAAAAGCTCTTCCGGCAAGGATGCTACTCTTTCACCTTCTGCAAGATTGAGGATAGCCCAGAGATTGGAGGACAGATAGTAGGTGTCTGTCTCTTCACCATTCTTTGCCGATATAAAGTGGGATGCTTCGGGAGCCTTAGCATAATTAATAAAGGACGTAAAATAGGCTGATATATTTGCTGCATCTACATCTGTAAGTGAAATAAAGTGAGTTTTTTCCCTTTCGGCCTGTGCCGCTTCCAGAGTCACCAGCGTGCCCTTCTTTATATTTTCGCCGTCAGGTGCAAACAAAAGATTATCCTCGTTTGTATAACTGCTGTTAACTTGATCTACATGAGCCTCAGTACCAAAGTAATCGCTTATCACATCGGTAAGACGTTCAAATTCTGCTGTTGGCATTTGTCGCAGGATCAGTATTCTTGACGATGCAAGAGATGCAAAGAGTCCTTCTGCCGCAGCCGAGTCAATCTTACAGCCTCTCTCTTCCGCAAAGGTTGTGAATTCATTTACAACATCCGAAAATCCAATTTCTTTGTTCTTAGAAACCGAAGAAGAATTTTGCGACTTGGAGTTAGTGCTTTGATAAATCTCATTCGAATCTGAATGGAACATTCTTTCAGTAGAAAATACGGGAAGAACATCAGCATTGTCAAAGTACTCTTGATTTGCCTTGTCCATAGTAAACTGAGTATTCTTATCGAGCTTTGCGCGAACAAAGATCTCCGCTATGAAGAATCCTATAGCTACGATGGCAAGAAGAACAGAAAAGATGCCGCCAAAAGAACCACCAGCATCACTGCTCAAGCAGTATATTCCAATAAGCAGAGAGAAAGTGAGCAATACTGCGCCAATGACGGCATTCTTGGGCATCTTTTTCATAGGCTTAAAGTCTGCATCCAACCTATAGTTATGTGTGGTCGTGCTTGTTATGATGTTTTTCTCTGTGTTATTGGGTTTTTTATTTTTTGACATATTTACTCCGTTCAATCAGCTTTCCCGTACAATGACAGCAAAGCGAATACACATAGTTCATTTTATAGTAGGTATGATAATTCGATGTGCTTATTCTCACCTGAGGGTGTGGAGTAATGCAACAAGAAAATTGATCATCAAAGCTACTGCAATAGCCGCGATAGATATTGCTGTTAGCTTCCATTGACTACTTGACTTTTCCTCATTTTTTGGGATAAGAAGCTCGGGAGAGATATCCTCATTTTTAATTGAGTCAATATTGGAGACAACTGTTATTTGTCCGTCATTCAAAGAATATTCGTTGCCACACGAGCGCACCTTGTCTACCCGAAGCTTAACGGCAACGCAATTTTCATCGACGGCGATCTCCTTTTCAAAGGAAATTCCCGCATCCAAACCAACATCCAATGCATACTTGTCTCCGCGGGAGGCTATAACTCTACCGTTGGAATCCAACTGGTCGAGTGCAAAGAAAAGCCTGTCAATGCGGACGCCCATATCGTTTGAAAATCTGACGATCGCATACCTCTGTCCGTCGCGTTTGATAATGGTATACTGCTTTAGCCAAACGTATCCGTCTATACTTGGCTTGGTATATTCCTTTTTTAGTATGATTTCATATTTTTTAGTCATTGTTCTTCACCAAAAATTTGTTCTTTGCGGATTGCCAAAAACAAAAGCACTACCAAAATACCTATCATCGAAGATTCTGCGATGTTCACACCCAAGCTTATGTACCAATTGAAATCTAAAAGTGCAGCAATACTTAGTATAGCCGTTCTTATCAAAAGTCCGCAAGCTACTGTCATAGCAATCGTCAAGACCGAAAACGTACAGATCTTGACCCAAGACGTATATTGAAGTGTGGAAAAATATTCTTTTTTATTTATCGTTTTTAGTACTAAAAAGACGTAGGAGGCATTACTTGGAAGCTGTACGGATTTTGTTTCTCCTTTTATTTCGATATTCTCCGCAAGGTCGAGTATCTTGATAAGCTTGTCTTCATTGTTGTAAACGGCAACCTCGTATTTGATTGAAACCACGTCCTCAGAAAGCTTGCATTTGATGTATTTGCGATCTCCGTACGCGAAAAGCAAATATTTTTTTAGATATTTTCTGTATTTTGTGTCCGGTTCGTAAACGACTCCTCTGCCCTCAGGAAATTTATATTTACCGATTCCTGTATCTGTCGGGAGGAGGTGCTTTTTGTAACTCGGTGAAAGCAGAAAATATGGCAACGTCTTCGTCATAACGAACACGTAGATAGTACAAAAAGCGATAAGTGATGCTACGGCAGAAAAACAGTTTATAATTGCATCCGTCAATTTATCATCCCTCCTCGAGTTTGGTTTAGCAATGCTTCAACGTCAGAAGACAATATTTGATCATAATTTTCTTCTGCTGTCTTTACAAGCTTATAGGCAAAAAGCTGACTGAGAGATGAATTGACCGACAAATCATACTCCTCAAATCTTTCCAAAAGCTTCTCTTTGAGTGCCTGGATTCGAGCTTGCGTTTCGGTAAAATCATGAAGCACTTGCGCGGTATCACTGGCTATTGTCGTTGTTATAGTAGCGCGCTGACTATCAGATAAGTTTGCAACCACCAAGTCTGCGATTGCTACGCTTGCGGCACTTTCAAGCCTCCATTTTACGCTTTCCATATTAGGATTATCTTCAAGCACCTCGTAAAGCTTTATAGTCAAAAGATAATAGTCGATCTCATCAAGCGAGCTATCAACCCTTATATCACATTCAATCAAAACACCTATGACGTCCAAAAGCGTTTTTGCTGTCGGCATAATGTTATACTCATTCACATTAGAAGAAATGAGTAAAAGCTCGTTGATCATCGGGCTGAAATCATCGCCGTAATTAGACAATTTGAAGCCCAAAAATTCTTCCCCTTGTATCCAGGCAGATGCAAAATCGGGCAGGACCTCAAGTGCCACCGACTGCAATATTTTTGATTTTTCAAAGCTTTCGTAAGTCTGATCAGAGATCTTTGAAAAGTCAAAGGAATCGCTGTCCCCTGAAAATTCACCCACGATGCCTGAGGCAGATTCTACCGCATTTGCAATGTAAGAAATTTCGTCAATTGCACTTATGCTATTTCCATCAAAATCCACTATGGTGAGGTGTCTGTAAATGAGCTCTCCGCCCATTTTGTAACAGAAGTTGCCCACCTCGTCGGATGAGTACTCGCTAATCGGCTCAAGATCGGGTAAGGCGATTTCTTCGTTTGCGGGGATGCTGCTGATTATATCCTCAGCCATGTTTGCTGTATTGTCAAGAATGCGAAGCGTTCCCATAATGGGAGAAATTACTGTTGTTGCAAGAATTATTCCGCAAATTCCTCCCAAAATTGCGCCCCAAAGCTTGTCTGACTTGCTTTCTGCAGAATCACTACTGCCGATCTTATTAAGCTTGCGCTTTATAATGATGTTGATTATGACATTTGTTATCCACTTCAATATTGGGAAAACTATAGCAAATATAATAACATTTGCTAACATTTGTATAAGAAAGGATGCTATTTCATAAACCGACGAAATTTCTGCAACTATTTCGAAGTTGCTTTCGATAAGATCATTGACAACGTTTTCCATAAGTGCTTCGGCAATCACGCTTCCTAATGCTCGAGAAACAAAAATGGAGCATATAATGCTGAAAACTACGGCGCACAAAGACATGAGAGCGCGCAAAGACCCTCTCATAAAGCCATTAAAGGCTTCTTTGACTATACATAGGATGCATATCAAGAGCATCGCTAATGAGAACATAGTAAACGGCATAATATATACTCCTTTAGGAATATTGGTTATAAATGTGATAATATATAATATTTTATCATAAATGTATATCTCTGTCAATACTTTAACAAACAAACAACTGCAAAGTTCGAAGGTCTTGCCGTTGCTTGTTATGAAAATTAAATTGTTTGATGAAAGTTTGATTTCCAAAAATTTACCGACTAAACTCAATATATTTTGTCAACACTTCCCTATATAAATATCTTGGAGGACAATATGGCAAAAATATTGATCATAGGCGGTGGGGTTTCGGGTCTATCTGCGGGAATATACGCGCAGATGGACGGTCATCAGGCGATAATATGCGAGAGATGTTCGGTCGCGGGCGGCAATCTTACGGGTTGGCAACGCGGAGACTACCACATTGATAACTGTATTCATTGGCTGACAGGCACTAATCCCGCGACGGATACCTACAAAATGTGGGAGGAGCTTGGTGTGCTCGGAGGAGTTGACGTGTATCAGGGAGAAACGCTTTATACGTATTCTCAAAACGGTCGTGAGCTATCATTATATAAGGACTTAAAAAAGCTTGAGGAGGAAATGATGAGTATCTCACCCGGTGACAAAAAGGAGATAAGATCGTTTTTTCGGGCGGTTGATATAATGCAGGGCATTTCGGGAATTGCGGGTGAGAATCACGATAAAAAAAGCAGTATCACTCAAATGATGACATCATTTCCCCATCTTTACAAATATTACAGTATGACCGCGGGAGAGCTTGCAGAAAGATTTGAGCACCCCTTGATACGCGGTTTTCTATCCTCGTTTTTGGGAGAGCAATTCGGAGCTATCGCGCTCATAATTGTGTTCGCACATTTTGGTGGCGAAAACGGAGGCATACCTGCCGGTAGCTCGCGAGGTATGGCTCAAAGAATGACCGACAGATTTATTGCGCTTGGCGGAAGGCTGTATCTTAACAAAAATGCCCAAAAGGTCAATACCCGAATAGGCAAGGCAGTGTCAGTGAGCTTTGATGACGGAGATGAGATAGATGCTGACTATGTCGTGCTTACTGCCGACCCTGCCGTAATATTCAAGGGGCTTTTGGATATGCCTATGCCGCGTAGACTTAGAGCAGAATACAGTGATCGCCGTAAAATCAGATTTTCGGCAATCCATTGTGCGTTTGCATGTGATGCAGAAAAGCTACCGTTCAGAGGAGATATTATATTTGATGTTCCGCGAGAATATCAAGGTGAATTGCATTCGAAAAATCTTATAATCCGCGAATTTTCCCATGAGCCGAACTTTGCTCCCGAGGGAAAGAATATTTTACAGAGTGTTGTATTTTGTGACGAAAGAATGTCGCGTAAGTTTATCAGATTAAGAAAAAACAGACCTTTATATGAGCAAAGAAAGCGTGAGCACGCACAGCTTATACAAAAGCTTATTGAGGAAAAAATGCCTGAGCTTAAAGATAAGCTTAAATGTATAGATGTATGGACACCCGCCACGTATAAACGATTTATAGATTCTGAGATGGGTTCGTTTATGAGTTTTGCCCTGCCCTCAAAATGTCTGCCCACAAGGATAAGCAACAGAATTGATGGCATTGACAATATTATTTTGGCAACTCAATGGCAACTACTTCCCGGCGGACTTCCCATAGCCGCAGAGGGTGGAAAATTGGCAGTACAGGCGATAACAAGACTCGAGAAAAAGCACGCACAAAAAAAACAGGAAAAATACGAGAAGGTAGCTTCGCACGCGTAAAAAAATCTCCGCACACCGTGCGGAGATTTTTTATTATTTGCCGTAAACTCTTGCAGCTGTAAGAGTGTTTTGCATAAGCATTGTGATAGTCATAGGTCCAACTCCGCCGGGCACGGGTGTGATATAGGAGGCTTTCGGCTCAACCTCGGAGAAATTCACGTCTCCGCAGAGCTTGCCGTTGTCAAGTCGGTTTATTCCAACGTCGATTACCACCGCGCCATTTTTTACCATATCAGCAGTGACGAAATTTGCTTTACCTATTCCTGCCACGAGAATATCTGCCTGATCGCAAATCTCTTGGAGATTTTTGGTTTTGCTGTGGCATACGGTGACTGTGCCGTTTGCATGCATCAAAAGCATAGCCATAGGCTTGCCCACGATATTTGAGCGTCCGATAACTACGCAATTCTTCCCTGCGACCTCAATTCCGCTCCGCTGTATAAGCGCCATAACGCCTGCGGGTGTACATGGCAAAAAGTTGTAGTCGCCTATCATTATCTTGCCTACATTATATGGATGGAAGGCATCAACGTCCTTTTCAGGCTTTATTCTGAGGAGAACGGATGTCTCGTCAAGGGACTTTGGGAGAGGAAGCTGACAGAGTATACCGTGTATATTTTCGTCTGCGTTGAGTCTGTCAATAAGAGCTAAAAGCTCGTTCTGTGACGTATTTGCAGGCAGTTCGTAGGACTCGGAATAAAACCCTACCTCCTCGCAGGCTCTTTTTTTGTTGCGAACGTAAACCTGCGACGCGGGATCCTCGCCTACTATTATTACGGCAAGTCCGGGCGCGTAGCCGCGTTCCGCCTTAAATGCGGACGTCTGCTCTGCTATCTCTGCTCTTATTTCTGCAGAAATTCTTTTTCCGTCAATTATCTGTGCCATTGTCTGCCGATTCCTTTACTGTCTCGGGATTGTTCTTCTTGAAAAGCTTGTGATAAAATCTGTCGGGCTTGCAGTCCACGTCGGGTTTGAGAAGCTGATCAAGCTTTGTAAGCTGTGCATCTGGGTTGCTGAATTTTTTGGAGTGGATAAGTCCCCACACGAGAAGTCCGCCAAAGATAACAAAGCACAAAAGTCCTACAAGCTGTGATACTCTTATACTGCCGATATAGAGGCTGTCCGTGCGGAGTCCCTCAATAAACATTCTTCCAAAGCCGTACCAAGCGAGATACATACAAGCCGCCTGACCGTTGAACTTCTTTTTCTTATAAAGTATGTTTATTAGCACAAAACCCGTTAGATTCCAAAGGCTCTCGTAGAGGAACGTGGGATGAACGTACACCATACTGTACGTATTAAAATCATATACTGTGTTGTTGGATATAAGGCCCATTCTCAAGAAGTACAATGGATGACCCTCGGACACTATTCCACCGTAAGCCTCGCCGTTTACAAAGTTGCCCCATCTGCCGATAGCCTGAGCGAGCATAACGCCGGGACCTGCCATATCAAGAAGTCTGAAAACGTTTATTTTCTTGAGCTTGGCGCTTATAATAACACCCGCCGCTCCGCAGATTATACCGCCGTATATTCCAAGACCGCCTTGTCTGAGGTTTACTACATTTTTGATAAATTCCCAAGCGTTTGATGAGTTGGCGATAAACGAATCAAGCTCGAAAATAACGTAGTAAAGTCTTGCGCCCACAACTCCCATAATAACTGTCCAGAGCGCTACGTCGATAAGCTTGTCCTGATCAACGCGCTCGTTTTTTGCTCGGTACATTGCGTATATAAACGCAGAAATTATACCCAGTGTGATTATTATTCCGTACCAATAGACCTTGAAATTTTCGCCGATATGTCGGGTGACCTCAAAGGGATCTATTCCAAGCCCGGGAAACGATATTAAATTAGTATCCATCAAAGATTATCCTCCTTTATGGGATATATTACGGAAAGTGCCATATTCTCTTCTTTAAGAATTCTCTGTATTAGCTCTTCAATATATTCTACATCAATACTGCCCAGAATGTCAAGGTATTCAAACAAATTCATATTATCCTTGCCCGACGCGTAGGACATAAGCATAAAGGAAATGTCCTCGGTGGAGTCAAAATCCGAGATAAAGCTCGCATAGTCGCATCTGACCTCGCGCTCAAATGCTTCTCTGTCAAGGGGACTATTCTTCACTTGGCTTATCTTGTCCTTTATCAGACACATAAGCTTGTGCGGATCATCACTCTCACCTGAAAAGGTTATATAAGAAAAGGTTTTCGTGGTGGATGCTCCACAGTCAAAGCCGGGAGAGATAAGCTTTTTATCAAGAAGCTCAAGATAAAAGTCCTCGGACTGCGAGAATACCATTCGGCAGAATATGTCAAGCGCCGCGCTTTGCTTGAGACGAGCTCTTTTGTCTGTAGGAATGTCGTTTATTTTAAGCCCTATACAGCAGATAGGCTTTGCAAGCGGCATGCTTGCGCTGACATACTCGCACAAAACGCCGTCAGGCTCGTCTTGTGTTATTTCCCTTGCGCTGAATTTGGGAAGCGATGGGAGAATACTGTCAACCGTATCTATTATTTTATCAATATCAAGTTCGCCCGAGATACACAGCCCCATATTTTCGGGTGTGTAAAAATCCTGGCAGCACTTATAAAGGATATCGGGAGTTATCTCGCTAATAGACTCCTCCGTGCCGCATATCTCGTTTTTGACGGTGTTGTTTTTATACATAGCCGACAGGAGATTTACATGGCAACGGTCGTACGGGTCGTCAACACAGCCGCGTATCTCCTCCGCGATAATTCCCACCTCTTTTTTTACGGAGTCATCCGTAAAATAAGGGATAGTGACAAACCTTATAAGCTCGCACAGACATTCGTAAAAGTTTTCGGTGGTGCTGAAAAAGTACGCGGTCTTGGTGCTTGAGGTGAAGGCGTTGCAATAGCCGCCGTAGGAATTTATGATAGCGTCGGCATTTGAACCGTCGCTGTTATCGAACATCTTATGCTCAAGAAAATGAGCGCATCCAAGCGGGAGAGTTGTCTCGCCATCGGCTGTAGTGTAATTCTGATATTTGCCGCCAAAATTTACGTAAAGGACCGCTTGCGCAGATGCCTTTTTCTTTGGCACGTAGGAAATGAAAAGTCCGCTTTCGTGATGAATGTGGTAAGCAGATTCACAAAGCTGCTCGGAATAGAATTTTTCAATCTTGTTCATAGTCAAAATCCTCCGAGTCCGAGTAGTTTTTGTTGCTTGTCAGGAAGAATACCGCACACATGGATACCTTTTGAGCAAAAGCTACGATATCCTCTTTTGTGACTGACAAAATCTGCTTTTTTCTGTCCTCAATAGATATATCAATATTTGCAAGCAGCTTATATTTGAAGCTTGACGCTACGAGCGCAGCGGACGTATCGGGCATTTGATTTAGGGAGTTGATAATTCCCTTTTTTGCGGTTATTATTTCCTCGTCGGATATGTTGCCGAGTTTCATCTGCTCTATCTGATTTTTTATTTCATCGAGTGCTACGTCCTTGTTTTCAGGCTTTATACCGCAGGCTATTATCATGGTTCCCACACCCGTGTTTATTCCCGAATAGCAAGAATAGCAAAGGCTTTTTCTTTCTCTGACGTTCATAAAAAGCTTGGATGTTGAGCTTCCGCCGAGTATTTCGTTATAAAGCGACATAGCTCCGCTATCGAAGTCGCCGATAGTCGTATTACAGGTAAGACCGATGTTAAGTCTTGCCTGTGTGAGATTAAATTCTTCCTCGCATTCGCTATATCCGGGAGTCGCCAAAGAATATTTGGGAGTTATATCTATCGGCTCTCTGCATCCTATTCTGTCAAATATGGGCTGAAGCTTTTTGGCTATCTCCTCTTTGGATTCAGTACCCACGTAGTAAGCCGAGATGGTAGACTGCCTCAAAAAATACTCGCGGATAGCAGTAAGCTCCTCTCGGGTATATCCTCTGAGCAGCTCCTCTGTTCCGTATAAGGAATATCCCGCGGGATCATTCCCGAAAACCATACTGTCACATCTGAGCGCCGCATACGCCTTGGGAGAATTAAGATTTGCATTGATGTTGTCTATTGCAAAATCTCTCTCACTCTCAAAGAATTTTTCGGAGAGGATGCCGTCGCTGTCGTACAAAGGATTGAGCAAAACGTCCTCAATAACCTTGAGAGTCTCGCCAAGCAAGTCGAGGTGAGAATCCTTTTGGGGTAAATATTTTTTGTCCAGAGTCGTGCAGGATATACGATAGGTGTGATTTGCGCCGAGATGATAGTCTTTCCAATAGACTGTGGCATCGTACATGCGGTCAAGGTGCTTGTTCATATGAGTGATGGTCGGAAAATTTTTGCTTCCTCTGAAGAGCACCGAGAGCATAAGGCGTATCAACGGAGACTTGTATTTATCCGCGGGGAGTGTGAAAAAAATATCCAGGCGAGATCTTTTGTATTCGCCCGTGTTCAGACAGTAGAGCTGTGCGCCCTCTGAAAGAGTTGTTTTTTGGTTTTCGTCAAACAAAATCTTGCCCTCCATACAAGTTCTCCTTTCTAAAAAATAACTAATGTATATTATACACCAAACCGGGTGCTTTTTCAAGCCCTTTTTATATTATTAGAAATAAAAATAATCTTGCAAAGTATTATAGGCTGTGATATAATGGAAATGAAAAATATGGATGGGAGGACATAGTATGAAAAAGAAAAGAATTACGTCAACTATTATTTTAAGCATAATACTCATAATTCTACTGCTATTTGTTTTGCCTAATCTTACTCTTAATCTGCACGAGGCTTTTGAAAATATGAAGTCGGACACGTCTATTGAAGAATACGGACCAATGGCTATACTTGTAGTCGCTATTGGGGCGCTTGGAATGCTGTTTGCTATTGCGATATACTGTATGCTTTTTGCCGCGGCGGCGACGGCGGCGGGCGTGTGTCTTATATTTACTATAAGAAATCGCAAGTCGTGCTTAAAGCCGATAAGAATAATAAACTACGTCCTTGACGGCGGATTTGCTTTCGTTATAGTGGCATCAGTCACAAAAATAATACTGTTCCTCTGCGGTCATTAAAAAAGCAGGTTCAAGAAACTTCGGATGAGGATATTTGCAAAGCCGCGGAGGAGGATTTGGATCAAGTTTTTACCGACCCATGTGTATAATGTGTTTTTTACCACACAATAAAACCACCGTTCATAGAACGGTGGTTTTATTGTTAACAAATTATTGTGCAAGAGAATCAATCTCGCTGTTTTTCCTTTTTCTTTATTGCATTACGAATAATGCTAACAGTAGATGCAACGATAATAAATATACAAATAAAGCTAATGGATGCGGATATAATGATAACTGTCAAAGTAATTGATGCCAGTTGTTTATAATTGTCATCAACATAACCTTCCTTGATGCGATTAAATTTTATTTTTTCTCCGACTGAGAATTCTTCAAGTTCGGATTCTTCTATGACGGCAGAAAATCTTTTGTTAGATAAATAAGCATTTGCATCCCAAACTAAGATATTTTCGTGTGTAGCGAATATTTGGTCGTTAACAGTAGAGTGGTTGGGATCGCCCTCAATGCAAGCATACATTCTATAGTAAGTTTCATCAACAATAAATGCGTATTCTTCTATAGTGCCGTTATTGCGTGTAATTCTAACTGTTCCCTCATGATGGTCTTCAAAATTGGGATTATTGGGGTCATTAAAGCTCTGATCCTTGGAGCGAATAACTATTTCAATTTTTTCATCAGTGGATATCCAAGTGCTTTCGTATTGGTTGGTTGGACCAAGTAATGACGGGACGGTGCCTCTGATAGTGCAGAAAACTACGGTAAACGGAACGAGAACAAGCAGAATAAGAAACGATACAATGATTTTTACAATTTTGTTCATAACGCCACCTCCGTTATTTATTTAATTTATTATAACATAATAAGGCACTATTGTCAAGATTACGGTGACTCGGTAATAGAGCTGTATCAGTTGCTTAATAATTTTCTATAACAGGTGTCAGCTCATGCGTGAATATATCAGTCCGATTATAAGCAGCAGAGTTATCATACAGCGTTGCAATTACAATTTTGGTTGATTGTTCCTTTTAGTTCAAAAACATAAAATCCTTAAATCTTGCAAGAATTTCGCGTGTTTCTCTCCAAATGTGTTCAGGATATTTGCCAAGCGTTGCGGATATTCCTATCGCGTTGTCTATTCCCTGTTCTTTACATAGATACAGCGAGCGGAAAAGGTGATATTCCTGTGTCACTACTATCACCGAGGCATCGGGATATTCGTTTTTGAAGTTATACATACTTTCGTGCGTTGAATATCCGATGAAATCGCAGATTATATCCCCTTCGGGCACGCCAAGCTCAATCGCATAGTTTTTCATTGCGGTGGGCTCGTCGTAGGTCTCGCCCGAGCGGTCGCCTGACATAATTATCTTGTCGGCAAGACCCGCCTTATAAGCTTCTACGCCGACCTCTACTCTGTCTGCAAGTCGGTCTATAGGTGTGCCGTCCTCATTGAGTCCCGTGCCGAGTATAAGAATATAATCGTATTTCTCGGATATTTTTTCTGCTTGTTCAAGCTCGTATATGCTATCCTTGGTTGAATTTATCATAGCAATATTTATTATTGCTACGGTCAACACAGATAATATTATTGCCGAGCATAACACGGCGCATATTTGTAATAATAGCTTTTTGTATTTCATATCAGTCCTCAGTCAAGAAGCATAAAGTCCTTAACGCGAGCAAATATCTCGCGGAAGCTATATATGGGCTGCTTTCCGTATCTTTCAAGGTTTGCTTCAACTCCGCAGTATTCGGCAATGCCCTGCTCTTTGCACAAATACATAGCGCGGTGCAGATGATATTCTTGCGAGACGACTATCACGCTTACGTCGCCGTATGCTTTTTGGAAGCGGTCAATCGAGTCGTGGGTGGAATAGCCCTCAAAATCGCAAATTATATCTTCCTCGGGCACGCCGAGCTCAATGGCGTATTTTTTCATCACGCCCGGCTCGTCGTAATTCTCTCCCGAGCGGTCGCCCGACATAATTATTTTGTCAGCCGCCCCCGCAAGATACAGCTCCGCTCCCACGATAATTCTGTCGCGAAGCATATCCGTAGGTGTGCCGTCGCTTTTAACTCCCGCGCCAAGCACGAGAATATAGTCGTAGTCTTTATCTGCAAAGCTATCTATGTCCTCGTGTGAGAAAATTTTGTTTTTAGTTGCGCCAACCATACCCGCGCTGATAATTATAACCGTCAGACACAGCAAAACTACCGCTGTGAGTAGCACGGCGCCTATTTTCAGTAAAATTTTAACCTTATCATTTATCTTCATAAGCCTTTGAGGTAAGGAAAACACCGAGCGATAAATCGTACGGTGTTTTTGCCTTGATGTTAATTATTTTTCTTTGCACTTTGCTTCTATTTTTTCTGCCGCTTCCTTAAGATAATCTGCCTTTGTAAGCTCTATCCATCCCTTGTCAACGTAAGACGCGACCTCGGTATCAATAGGCATTTTTGCAAGCAGATCGTAGCCAAACTCCTCGGCTATTTTCTCAATATGAGACTCGCCGAAAATATGAAGCTCCTTGCCGCAGTCGGGACATTTTACGTAGCTCATATTCTCGATAAGACCGAGTACGGGAACCTTCATCATATCCGCCATATTAGCCGCCTTTTTCACTATCATGGACACAAGCTCCTGGGGCGAGGACACGATAACGATACCGTCGATCGGGATATACTGGAATACCGTGAGCGGAACGTCACCCGTTCCGGGAGGACAGTCGATAAAGAGGTAGTCTATTCCATCCCAGATAGTATCCTTCCAGAACTGACGGACAGTTGTGGATATAAGCGAGCCACGCCATACTACAGGCGCGCTCTCGTCGTCAAGCATAAGGTTTACGGACATCATCTGAATACCCGTTGCTGTCTGCGGAGGGATCATTGATCCCTCGCCGTCGCCCTCAACCGCGTCGTGAAGACCGAACGCCTTGGGGATTGACGGACCCGTGATGTCCGCGTCAAGAATACCTACGCGGTATCCGAGACGGCTCATATGAACTGCGAGCATGGACGTGACGAGAGATTTACCTACGCCGCCCTTGCCGCTTACTACTGCTATTATATGTCCTACCGAGCTTTTGGGGTTGGGCGCGTCCTTTTGTATCTGGGACGAGCAATTACCCGAATGAGCGCAACTAGAACAGTCATGTGTGCATCCTGACATTTTTTATCTCCTTAAAATTACATATAAAAATCAACATAGATATTATACACCAAACAAATCCAAAAAGCAATAGAAAATAAAATTTTATATAAAAGTTCGTAATTTTGTAAATTTTTTCTTTTAGGTCTTGAAAAAATTGTCAATTCGGGTTATACTTTTAAGGATAGTATTTATATTACCGAAAGGATTAAAATTATGGCACTTACACTTAAGAAATCTAATTTTGACGGCGTTAAGGGTCCCGTTGTGACAATCGTTATGGACGGTGTGGGACTTGCTCCCGATACTGTTTCCAATGCGGTTGCAGGCGCTTATACTCCTAATCTTGACAGCCTTATGGCAAATTACCCCACCGTTTCCCTCAAGGCTCACGGTACGGCAGTTGGACTTCCCTCTGACGACGACATGGGCAACTCCGAGGTTGGACACAACGCTCTCGGCGCAGGTCAGGTATTCGCGCAGGGCGCAAAGCTTGTCACACAGTCTATTGAGACAGGCAAGATGTTCGCATCCAGCACGTGGCAGGAGATCACCTCTAACGTAAAGAATAACAACTCTACCCTTCATTTCCTCGGTCTTTTCTCGGACGGTAACGTTCACTCTCACATTGACCACCTTAAAGCGATGATAGTTCGCGCAAAGGAAGAAGGAATTTCCAATATCAGAATCCACATTCTTATTGACGGACGTGACGTTGGTGAAACGAGCGCGCTTGAATACATCAATCCCTTTGAGGAATTTATTGCTTCTCTTTCTGATGCTGATTGCAATATTAAGATCGCATCGGGCGGCGGTAGAATGAAAATAACCATGGACAGATACGAGGCTAACTGGGCTATGGTCGAGCTTGGCTGGAAGACTCACGTTCTTGGCGAGGGCAGACAGTTTGTATCTGCTGCTGAGGCAGTTGAGACATACAGAGCTGAGTACAAGGTTATCGACCAGGATCTTCCTCCCTTCGTTATTGCAGAGGACGGCAAGCCCGTTGGTACTATTGAGGACGGCGACAGCGTGGTATTCTTCAATTTCCGCGGTGACCGCTCCATTGAGATTTCCAAGACCTTTGACGCTCCCGCAGGTGAGTTTGACAAGTTTGACAGAGTTCGCGTGCCCGCAGTAGTTTATGCAGGTATGCTTGAATACGACGGCGACCTTCACATCCCCTCAAAGTACCTTGTTTCTCCCCCCGAGATCACCGAGACTATGGGCGAATACCTTGCAGGTACGGGCGTGAAGCAGTACGCAATCTCCGAGACACAGAAGTACGGTCACGTGACATATTTCTGGAACGGAAACAAGTCGGGCAAGTTCTCCGACGAGCTTGAGACCTACGTTGAGGTTCCCTCCGACGTAGTTCCCTTTGAGCAGAGACCTTGGATGAAGTGTGCAGAAATCACCGACAAGCTCATTGAGGCTCTTGAGGCGGGTGAATACGACTACTACCGCGTAAACTTCCCCAACGGCGATATGGTAGGCCACACTGGCTCTCTCGCGGCTACTCGTTGCTCTATGGAGGCTCTTGACCTTCAGCTTGGCAGAATTCTTCCCGTAATCGATAAGCTCGGCGGCGTTGCAGTAATTACCGCAGACCACGGAAACGCAGACGAGATGTACGAGATGGACAAAAAGTCTGGTCAGCCCAAGGCAGACAAGAACGGCAAGCTCAAGGCAAAGACAAGCCATACCCTCAACCCCGTTCCCTGCATCATTTACGACAACACCGACGCAAAGGATCACTACACCGTTAAGGCAGATAACGGTCAGTTCGGTCTTTCCAACGTTGCCGCTACTATGGTAAATCTTATGGGATACGAAGCTCCCGAAAAGTGGGACGAAAGCATAATTGAGCTTAAGTAATATAAAAATATAAGGGACAGACAACCGTCTGTCCCTTTTCTGTATTTACTTTTTCTTTCTGAACGCTATAAACGATGCGCAAAGCATGCTGATACCTACCATAATTGCGCTTGCTCCTGCGATAAGAGAGCTACATCCACCTGCAAGTAATCCCATAATAATTTAACCTCCTTTGAGAAATATTGGGTTAAGATTATTTTAGCATAGGATAGCCGTTGTGTCAAGCTTTTATTCGTTTCGGCTGATTACCTTTTTCTGCCACGATATCTTGTGACATTCGGGGCATCTCATATATCTTGTTCTGCCAGAGTGCATAGCCCAGAATACACTGCTATATGTTGGAACGTATCTGTGGCCGCATTTAGCACATTCGTAGTATCCCGCCATTTGCTCGATCATCAATCCAAATGCGCAGCCGATCATTCCAACGACAAAACCAAACACAACGAGGAGTACTCTCAGCCAAGCTTCCATTTCTATAAACGAGGCAATAAACGAAAAGCCGAGCAAAACTGTCATTGACAATACGCCTATTACTATTTCAAGCATCAAAAGCTTTTTGTCAGCTTCCTCTTTTTGTATTACCATTTGGAGCGTGTTTTTTTCAAGCTGTTTCTTATAATCATCTGTTATCATTACCTCACCGCAAAGCAGATCGTTGACGGTAATATTCAATATTTCGCACAGCTCAAGCATTATTGATGAATCGGGCATGGATTTTCCTGTTTCCCACTTGGATACTGCCCTGTCGGTAATATTTAATTTCTCCGCCAGCTGTGCTTGGGTTAAATTGCAAAGCTTTCTGCGTTCGGCAATAAATCTGCCGATTTTTACCTGATCCATAGGGTTCTCCTTTGTGTTTTATTGATAGCGCGCATATGTTATTTTAGCTCTGATCTCTTGAACATCCAATATCCGCTGAATGCGTTAGCCACGATATATACCGCGCAGGAAATATATACAGTGAGAAGGCTTGAAGGCTCGGAGTTCATATTCGTAAGCTCTACAAGCTGATACAGAGGCATAAGCAATGAGACCTTAAAAGAGCCGTTGATCATTACATCTATAATAGGTACGATAGTTTCAAAAACCATAAACGAACCAATATATATCAGCATAGACGGAGCTGTTTTTTGAGTTACAAATACCAGCATATGACCCGTGGAAATAATAGCGAGATATACGGGAATTTGCTTCAAGGTTATAAGCAGAATGTTCCCTATTTCAGACGCGGTGGGCGTTGATGATAGGAACAAGTATCCGAAAAGCGCCGATATAAGCGCATAAAAGATTACCGCGCATATCGTCCAAGCAAAAGATGTGAGCAATTTAGACATGTAAATAATCTTTTTGGACTTTCCAATAGAAAGAAGATTTTTTACTATGCCCGAGGAAAAGTCAAATGCTGATACGGACAAAAATACAACAATAAGAACGTATATAAGCGTATCTGATTGCAGATTCATCAGGGTCATATCGTAGCCGTTGTTTGCAATGGAGCCAAGCATAGCAAGCGACTCTGCCGATTCTCCCAAAATCGCTGACAAGTCCATCTCCATAAGATATTTGAGTCCCGCAAACAGAGCGCATACGAGAGCCACCATAAGCACAATAATAAGCGGCATGATCCAGATGGCTTTTGATCTCTTTATTCTTTTTATATCGGCTTTCATAAGATTAAGCATTTTTTGCACCTCCTACTGCCTCGAGGAATACGTCCTCAAGCGAGGTTTTTATCTGATATATAGATGATATGCGGATTCTTTTCTCAACCATTTTTTCAAGGAAGGAATTTATGTCGTCGCAAAGTGTGATTTCATAAGTGCCGCCGTGCGCGGAATAAGAATATCCGTATTCGGAGAGCATATTCTCAAGAGTCTGCGCCTGTTCCTTTTCGACCTTCAGGCAGAGTTTGTCCTGACGGAGCTTTTTCAGCTCTTCGTCGGTAAGCTCTTTTACAAACTCTCCGTTGTCAACAATTCCGTACTTTGTCGCAATTTGCGAGAGCTCGGAGAGTATGTGGCTACATATAAGGAATGTGACCCCCTGCTGATTGAGCTGATATATAACGTCTCTCAATTCAAGTATGCCCAGTGGGTCGAGGCCGTTTGTGGGCTCGTCAAGTATGATAAACTCGGGCGAGTTCATCATAGCAAACGCGATTCCCAGACGCTGCTTCATTCCAAGGGAAAACTGACGGAAGGTCTGCTTGGAATTTGGGTCTAAATGCACCTTTGCGAGCAGTCCATCAATAAGCGCCTTGTCGTTTATACCCATTACGGTTGCATAATATTCAAGATTTTGTCTTGCGGTGAGATTGGGCGAGAACGAAGGGTTCTCAATTACAGAGCCGATGCGGTGTCTTTTGGCGTCAAGGTCACGATCGTCACCGAAAAGTTGAAGCGAGCCGCTTGTCGGCATAGTTATACCCGCGATGATTTTTATCAGCGTGGATTTGCCTGCGCCGTTAACGCCTATAAGACCGTATATATCGCCCTTATTTATGGTTATATTGAAGTCTTTGAGCGCATGCTTGTTTTTGTACTTTTTGTTCAGGTTTATAGTTTGGACTACTACGGACATATTTCCTCCTGTTTTATATCGTTATGGCATAATTATATTTTGTTTTGAGCCAAACGTCAACATACCATAAGTTGAGTATGCAGTTTTTTTGTACTCTACCGTTAGTTTTCTGTTGTGACAGGAGTGATTACGGGCTTGCCTTCACTGTCAAGAAGAGGTGTAAGACCGCCCGAATAGCCATTTTGAATGAA
>JAZRCL010000011.1:0-8881 GCA_045659745.1 Eubacteriales bacterium | reverse complement strand
CAAGGATGTCGCCCCCCTACGAATTCATCCAACTCTGCACTTCATCTGCAACGCAAAATACTATAATTTTTTTCAAAACCCTATTGTAAATAAAATAAAAATGTGTTATAATATTATGAATATGGTTTTTTACATCTTATATTATATACAATACACATTACATATAGAAATTGGAGAATATTTTGAGAAACACAATGAAGCTGCGTTCAGGAGCAGTTATACCTCAAATCACAAAATCCGAGGCAGATAAGAAAAATTATCTGACCCGAAACATCCTCTCTCAGATGCATCTTATGCCCAGCGGCGACCCTGCGGCATTTGACAAATCCGAGGATGGCAGCATAGTTTATTACTTCGACCCCGCAAAAGTTACCGAAGCTCCCCCCGAGCAGTGGTATTTTCCCAAGTCCCGCAAGGAATCAAGAGTGCTTGAAAGCGGCACTACTATTGAGAGAATGAGCATTAAGCACGCGGCTGCTTGCTCTTATTACACAAAAGAGCGCTTGGCTCAGATGCACTACGAAATTATCGAAGAGCCGGTTGCGTTCACTCTCAAAAACAACGGCGACGTGCTTTATTTTTACGACAAAAAGACTGCCGTAAGACTCCCACTCAACTGCGTTAAGTGCGGAAAGGACGTAAGATACAAGAAAAAGCTTTGTCGCAAGTGTTACGAGGAAGACCTCGCGATACGTCGAGCAGAGGGCGACATTTACAGAAATGCCGAGTACAATATGCAAAGAGAGAGAGTTCTTTTCTTTGACCTTGAGCTTACGGGCGTTTACGATCACGACGAGATAATTTCCATTTCCATTGTCGACGCCAATGGCAAAATCATTATGGACACACTTGTTAAACCCGCGCACAAGAAAAAGTGGAAGCAGACAGAAAAGATTCACGGCATCACACCCGATATGGTTGCAAACTCCCCCTTGCTTGACGAGCTTATTCCCGAAATCAAGGAAATTTTTGACGGATGTGACAACCTTATCGCGTACGGTGTATCCACAGACTACAGCCACATCAAGTATATTTACGATACAGAGGCGGAAAAGGAAGAATTAAAGGCAAAGACTCGTTGCGCGGCAAACGAATTTGTGCGCTATGCTCACGAGCATCTTCCCGACTTAACACACGCATCCTTAACTGACGCTATGGCGGCGCTTGAAATCGAGTGGGACGGCGTGGCTCACACCTCAATTGCCGACACTATTGGCTGTATGAAGGTATGGGAAAAGCTTTTCCCCAACTATTATAATAACTGATTGTTTTTGAGGACACAGATATGGATAGAGAAATTTTACTTTGTAAATACGGAGAGATAGTTCTCAAGGGCGCAAACAAAAAGTACTTTGAGGATATGCTTTGCAAGCAGCTCCGCAAAAAGTCAAAGAAATTCGGTAATTTCTCAATTACCAGAGCGCAGAGCACAATTTACATCAAGCCCGAGGATGACTTTTGCGATATGGACGGTATGTTCGACGCGGCTATGAAGACCTTTGGTATCGCGGCTATCGGACGAGCTATCGAGTGCAAGAAGGACATTGAGGACATAAAGAGAGTTGCAAGAGAATACATACCTCAGTTTTTAGAGGACAAGAGAACATTCAAGGTTGTGGGAAAGAGAAGCGACAAGACCTTCCCCTACGATTCTATGCAGCTTGCAATGACCATAGGCGGAGAAATTCTCTCTGTTATGGGCAACAAGATAAAGGTTGACGTTCACAACCCCGACACCGAGGTAAGAGTTGAGATAAGAGAAACTGCGGCGTACGTTCACGCAGGTCAGTTCAGAGGCGCGGGCGGTATGCCTGTTGGCTCAAACGGACGCGGACTTCTTCTTCTCTCGGGCGGTATAGATTCCCCCGTTGCGGGATATATGATGGCAAAGAGAGGTCTGCATATTGAGGCGGTTCACTTTGAGTCTTACCCCTACACAAGCGAGCTTGCGAGAGACAAGGTTATTGACTTGGCGCGTCTTGTAGCGGAATATGCGGGAGATATTTACGTTCACGTTGTATCTCTTACACACATTCAGGAAGAGCTTGTAAAGCACTGCGAGGAAGACTATTTCACACTCCTTTTGCGCAGATATATGATGACAATAGCATCCAAGGTAGCGGCTCAGCACGGCTCGACCTGTCTTATCACGGGCGAAAGCTTAGGTCAGGTTGCGTCCCAGACCACAGAGGCACTCACCGTTACAAATGACGCGGCTACAATTCCTGTTTTCCGTCCCTGCATTGGTATGGACAAGGAAGAGATTATTGAGATTTCCCGAAAGATAAACACATTTGAGACCTCAATTCAGCCGTACGAGGACTGCTGCACGGTGTTTACTCCCAAGCATCCCAAGACTCGCCCCGATCTTCAGAAGGTGCTTATTGAGGAGAAAAAGCTTGACTTCGACGCACTTGTAGAAGAGGCGCTCGCGTCTGCCTACACTATAAAGGCAGAGCCGTTCTAAAATTTAATTTTAAGAATTTTATTTGAAAGGACATAAAAATTATGGCAGAGTTTTTAACTGCAGAAGACAAAAGATCCTATTATTGCGGTCAGGTACCCGAAACTGAAATTGGCAACGAAGTTTGCGTTATGGGTTGGGTACAGAGACAGAGAGTCCTTGGCGCTCTCATATTCATCGACCTTCGCGACAGAACAGGCGTAGTTCAGCTTGCGTTTGACGACACAACCGACAGAGAAGTATTTTCTAAGGCATTTTCCTGCCGTGCAGAATACGTGCTTTGCGTTCACGGTACTGTAAGAGCAAGAGGCGAGGGTGCAAAGAACCCCAATCTTCCCACAGGTAACATTGAAATATACGTTAAGAGCATGAAGGTGCTCTCCGCGGCTCAGACACCTCCCTTTGAGGTTAACGACAACAAGAAGGTTAAGGATGAAACCGCTCTCAAGTACAGATACGTTGACCTTCGCCGTCCCGAGCTTCAGAGAAACATCAAGATGCGTCACGATATTGCTCGCGTAGCGAGAGAATATTACTACGAAAACGGTTTCTATGAAATCGAAACTCCTATGATGATCAAGGCGACTCCCGAGGGCGCGCGCGACTATCTCGTTCCTTCGAGAATTCACAAGGGCAGCTTCTACGCTCTCCCCCAGTCCCCCCAGATCTACAAGCAGCTTCTTATGCTTTCGGGCTTTGACAGATACATTCAGCTCGCTCGTTGCTTCAGAGACGAGGACCTTCGCGCTGACCGTCAGCCTGAGTTTACACAGATCGACCTTGAAATGTCCTTTGCTACAATGGAAGACATTATGGCTATGAACGAGGGCTTTATCAAGAGAGTGTTCAAGGAAGTTCTTGGTGTTGATATTGAAACTCCCATGCAGCGCCTCACATTCGAGGAAGCTATGTCGAGATACGGCTCCGACAAGCCCGACACAAGATACGGAATGGAGATCAACGACATTTCCGAGTGCGTAAAGGACTCCCAGTTTGTTGTATTCAAGTCTGCGCTTGAAATGGGCGGCTCTGTTCGCGCAATTATCGCAAAGAATGGCGCAAACACTCTTACAAGAAAAGAGATCGACAAGCTCACAGAACACGCAAAGGGAATTGGCGCTAAGGGTCTTGCTTACGTCAGATGGGTTGACGAGGCTCCCGCTTGCAGCTTTGCTAAGTTTATGACTCCCGAAGAGCTTACAGCTATTTACGAAAAGGTAGGACTCGAGCGTGGCGACGTTATGCTTATCTGCGCTGACAAGAACTCCACAGTGCTTTCTACTCTCGGCGCGCTCCGTCAGATAGTTGCAAGAAAGCTTGATATGATTCCCGAGGGCAAGTTCAACTTCCTCTGGATTACAGAATTCCCCTTCTTTGAGTGGAATGAGGAAACCGAGCACTGGGATGCTATGCACCACCCCTTCACAATGCCTCTTGAGGAATGCCTCGACGAGCTCGAGACTAACCCCGGCAACGTGAGAGCAAAGTGCTACGATATGGTGCTTAACGGCACAGAGCTCCTCTCCGGTTCTATCAGAATCACAGACTGGCAGCTCCAGGAAAAGATGTTTAAGGGGCTCGGTCTTACTCCCGAGGAAATTGAAGTTAAGTTCGGATTTCTCGTTGATGCTTACAAGTACGGCGCGCCTCCTCACGGTGGCTCAGGTATGGGTCTTGACCGTCTTGCTATGGTTATGTCGGGCGCAGACAGCCTCCGCGACGTTCTCGCTTTCCCCAAGGTGCAGAACGCAAGTGAGCTTATGTCCGGTTGTCCCGCTCCCGCGGACCCCAAGGCTCTTGAGGATCTCAGCATTGCCGTTATCGAAAAGGAATAATTTATCCAAACAAAAAACGCATCGGTTGAACCGATGCGTTTTTTTATTAATCAACCCACTTTTCAAGAGTCATATTTGCATTATATATTTTAGTCGCCGCGTCAACGCCTACGAATCTGTAATGCCATGACTCGTATGAATAGCCTGTCTCATCCGTCTTTCCGTCGGGATAACGGAGAATAAAGCCGAACTTATGGGCGTTCTCGCACAGCCACTCAAACGCGTCTGTCTCTGCAAAGCCTATGCCGCCCTTTGTGTTCTCACTCGTGTAGTTTACAAGATCGCTCTTCATAGCCGAGGTAATAAAGTCAACGCAAAGCCCCGACTGATGCTCGCTCTCGCCCGGATAAGCCGAATACTGACGCACGATTTCCTCTCGCTGCGCCTTTGTGAGAGTCTTATCCTTGAGATATTCCTCGTACATATAGTTATCAAAGAGAGTCTTTTGATAATCGTAGCTTCTGTATCCGCTGGTGATGTAAACATCGTCAATTCCTGCGGCTTTCATTTCGTTTATCATAGCTATGGCTGCCTGCGCAGTGGCATCCTCAAGCTGAATGGATTTTTCGTACCAGGTGTATGACTTGTCCAAGCTCACAAGATTTTCTGGCTCATAGCCCTCGCCAAGTGGGTTTTGCTTGTTTGCTATAATAAGATATTTGTTATTCCTTGTGTTAAGTATCTTCTCTACTGAAGAAATGTCGCTCATATATGTAAAGTCTTCGGTGGTATAGGTCTTGAATTTATCAGAATCACATCCGCGGAGCACAAGTCCGAGTGTAAATGCAAATACAAGTGCGGCAACAAATACCGCCACGGATATAATAAGCGGTTTTTTAGCTATATTTTTCATTATTTTTCCCCTTTTCAAGCTTTTTTCTTTGTTTCTATCATAAAGAAATAGGGTGATGTCTCGGAGTTTACTATCTTGACCTTTGTGGCACAGACCTTAAAGCGCGAGAGCGAAGACAGGTATTCTTCAATCATCTTGCCCTCGGCGTCTCCCTCGGGGTGTCCGGGATAGACGGCTATATTGAGTATCGCGTCGGTGTCAAGCAAGTCTATTGCTGCCTCAATTGCGGGCATGGTAGTCTCTCGCATGGTGGTTATGGACTTATCTCCGCCGGGGAGCCAGCCGAGATTGAACATACCGCCGCGTATTTTGCAGTCAACGTACTTCTTTACGTTGTGGTGCGAGTCACATATAAGAGTGTAGTTTTTGGGGCAGCCTGCTGCTTCGAGGTTTTTGCGAGTGGAGTCAACTGCCGACTGTTGAATGTCAAAGGCGTAGACGTGACCGCTCTCTCCAACCGTTTTGGAGAGAAACTCGGTGTCGTGACCGTTGCCCATAGTAAAGTCTACGACTATATCGCCTTCTTTGATATGTGTTAAAAGAAATTGTTTGTGTAAATCAAGTAAATCTATCATTTTTATTTTCCTTTTCTTTTTTATGATACTTTGCCTATAGCGGCAAAGTATCCAAAACGCCACTTAAAGTGAAAGGATGTTCTAATTTTTCTTCCGAAAAATTTGCTCTTACAGAGCACCGAACGACCCCCTTCCCCTTTAAGAATACCCCCAACCCCTCGCGCCGCACCTTTGGTGCAAGGCGCGTTCAGGGGGGTGAGGATATTCAAGGAGAGGGGGAGTCGACTGGTGGTTTCGCTTGCGAGAACAAAAATCACGGGAGTGAAATTAAGACATTCCCTCGCCTTGAACGGTCTTTTTTGGTTACTTTTTGGGGCTGGTGCCAAAAAGTAACAGAGAAATCATTTATGCAAATCCGATCTTAAAAACTTAATCGCTCTCTCAACAGAATCCTTGGAATTATACCAAGGCTCCTCGTCGTATCGGTAGTCAAACTTCTTGCAAAACCACGACACGTCTCCCGAAAGCTCATCCAAGTAGCTCTCAACCACCTGTGCGCACTGCGCAGAAAACTCCTGCATCTGCTTTTTTGAAAGTCGCTTCTGCCCGCAAGCAAGCAGCATTCTGTAATGCGGCAGGCAAAAATACGGCTGCGCCTTGAGTTTTTTGACAAACTCGGGGTCGTCCTCCCACAAAAGCACCGCAGTCTCTACCATATTATTAAAGTTAAACGCTATGCGCGAGCAAACGTAGCAAGTCCCCTCGAGCTCCGAGATGCGCTTGATAGGCTTGTTTCCCTGTCCGCCGCCGAGCCCTTTATCTCTTATCTCTTTTTTCAATTCATCGAGGTGGCTCTCAAGCGTCAGTGCCATGCCAAGTCTGTTCTTGCGAACAAACATCATATCGTAATGAGTACGGCAAAAACCCTGCTTGTTGGTCTTTATGCGCACGTCAGGCTCCATCATGGACGCGCCGAGTATAAGGTCAAGCTCGTCGCGCTCAAGTTTGTTGTAAAGTCTGCAAAAAGGACATCCGCAGGACTTATCCTCCATTCCTGCCTCAAACGCCTCGTTGACCGGTATCGTATATATCTGTTCCAAAAAATTCACTCCTTTGCGGGATTGACTATCCCTTGCTTGCGTGTTATAATAAATTATAACATATATCGAGTACATTTTGCAAGTGGTAAAGGTCTTCAATTTTATGAATTTTAATAAAACTCTCACGGAAAACAAAATCAGCGCAGTCCACCTCTCAAACGTGGAATATTTTTCTCCCGAGCTTGTGTTTGACTGCGGTCAGAGCTTTCGTTTTGAGCGTGTGGCAAATAGCCGTCACGAATGCGAATTCTCGGGCGTTGCGCACGGAAAGATAATCTCGGTGGCAAAGGACGAGCGTGACCTATACATATACAACATTAACGAGGAAGAATTTAACCGTCTGTGGCGCAGATATTTCGGACTTGATCGCGACTACGGCGCAATCAATTCTAGCATCTTATCTCTGTCGACAAACCCCGCGTTGCGCGACGCGGTTGATAAAAGCTCGGGTATCCGCATACTCCGTCAGGACTCGTGGGAAGCTCTTTGCTCGTTTATAATCTCGCAAAACAACAACATTCCGCGAATAAAATCTCTCATTTCCGCACTCTGCGCCAAATGCGGCGATGAATGTGACACTGTTGGAATGGAAAATCATATATCCGAGGCGCACGCAAAGACCGCAGGCGGACTTCACTCCTTCCCCTCGCCTGACAAAGTCGCCGCACTTGGCATAGACGGACTTCGCGAGCTCAAGGTAGGCTTCCGCGCAAAATATATCTACGACGCGGCAAGCAGAGTCTTATCCGGTGAAACGAAGCTTGACGAAATTAACTCTATGGAAACTCGTCTGGCACTTGCCGAGCTTTGCAAGATTTGCGGAGTTGGACCTAAGGTGGCGTCCTGCGCTCTGCTTTTCGGTCACTCAAAGCTTGACGCCTTCCCCGTTGACGTGTGGATAAAAAAGGTTCTTGAAAAATACTTTGACTCCGAGTTTTCGCCCGAAAGCCTTGGCGAATACGCGGGAGTTGCGCAACAGTATTTGTTTTATTACGAAAGATATTTGCAGAATAATCAAGGAGAACAAAAATGAAACCCGAGGAATTTGCAACAGCCTTACAGAGAAAATTCTCCGCGTTTGGAGGCAAAATAATATACGACAAAACCGCAAAGGGCGAGGACTTTTGTGAGCTTGTATATCCCAACGAAAAACAGCCCCCGTATCCCTTGACGGTCACGGTTTTTGAGGAGGGCGCGCTATTGTCCTTTGGAACTCTTGAGGATATAACGGGCGGAAAAAGACTGAGTCTTGACGAAACCCTGCAAGCAATTCATGATATTGTCGGTGACAAAATAGTTTTTACTCTCTGCTACGAGAACATAGAAAGGCAATCCGACGGCAAAATAAGCGATCGACGTATATTTGCGCTTACAGGTGACGCGGACGATATGCAGAGTGAGTACGACAAATTTATCGAACAGCTCAAAAAGCCTCTCGGCAGATGGCCGAGATTTCTCACGCCTCTCAAAGGAGTATTTGTATTTACAAATTTCTCGGGCTCGGTAAATTTTGAGATGGTCAGATAATACATAAACAAAGGACGAAAAGAAAAATGAATTACAAATATATAGTTTTTGATCTTGATGGAACGCTGACAGACCCCTATGAGGGTATCACGAACTCCGTCAGATACGCTATGAAACAAATGAAAAAGCCCATACCCGAGGGCGTGGAGCTTGGAGTCTTTATAGGCCCTCCGCTTTACTATTCCTTTGAGCATTATATGGGGCTTACAAAG
This sequence comes from Eubacteriales bacterium, assembly GCA_045659745.1. Lineage (GTDB taxonomy): Bacteria > Bacillota > Clostridia > Oscillospirales > CAG-272 > SVTX01. Next base: position 375 of record JAZRCL010000011.1, on the reverse strand, counting down.
GATGAGTCAATCGAGGCGGTTGACCAGTACAGAGTTTATTACAAGGACAAGGGACTTTACGAAAATGTCATCTACAAAGGCATAGCAGACCTGCTCTCAGATATACGAAAGTCGGGCGGTATGGCGCTCGTAGGCACGTCAAAGCCGCAGGTGTTTGCTGAGGAAGTCCTTCGCGACGTGAATATCCACCAATATTTCAATGCAATTTCGGGTGCAGACATGCGCGAGGCGCATTCCTCAAAGGAGGAGATAATCCGTCGCTCGCTGAGCCTTGCGGGAATCCCCGAGAGCGAGTACAAGTATTGCCTTATGGTAGGAGATCGAAAGTTTGATATTGAGGGCGCAAATCTCTGCGGTATACATTCCGTCGGAGTC
>JAZRCL010000010.1:0-17239 GCA_045659745.1 Eubacteriales bacterium | reverse complement strand
ACGGTCATATAGTCGTTATCCTGCATAACGTTGGGATATTCAAAGCCGCGCTCCTTGGTTTGATAAAGGAACACCTCGGAATGCATGGAGTCCATGGGGTAGAGAATAGCTATGTCAGAGACTCGCGAGCCGCCACTGAGCATATTTCTGCAGCGAGCGTTGAGATCAAGCAATTTCTTTCTCGTGGGATTATCCTTGGGATCGCGGGATATGTTCTTCGGTGCGTGTACCAGAAGTCTTGTGCATCCACGGGAATATGCATTTATTGCATCCTTGCACATTATTTTTGGGGATATTTTATGATAATCACCGTAAATTTCGCAGAAGGTGTCTTTGAGAGCAAAGTTTTCTGCAGCCGATGACGCAAGATTTAATGAGTTTATGCCGTACATATACGCCTTATCAAGCAGAGCGCATGAGGAATTGGAAAGGTTAAGTAGCGCATCACCGATGAGCCAAGAGCAATCTGACAGTTTTGGCTCGGTAATACTGTTTATAAGCTCAAGTGAATTTTCGCTCGCGAAAGCATCAAGTGCCTTGAATATTCCGTCCGACAGCATTTTAGCGCGGCACGCCATAAACTGTGCCTTGAGGTGAGTAGTCTGCTCTCCAACGCTGTAGAACAAACAGTTATAATATGGCTTGGGGTCAAAGTTAAACATTTGCGTAAATTTTTCATTGAAGGAATTATCCCAATTTCGACGGTTGGGAGAATCAAAGCAAATGTCGTTCATATAAAGGACGGACAGAGTTTTGCCAACGTGACGTTTAACGTCTTCACCCAATAGCTCAAGCACAAGCGACAAGAATTTTTTTGATGCTTCAAAATCAAGCTTGTTTACAGTCCGTCTTGTAGGACTGCCGAGAACGTTGTCATAGTCGCAGGTGTAGGCGTTTACTATCCAGTTTCCGATGGGAGGGTCATATTCGACTCTGCCGTTTTGCAGACTATCGTATATATCTATACTGTCTCCGTTTTCCTCATCAAACACCGTTACGGACATAATGGTTGTCCCGTTGAGGTCCATACTGACGTGCTCACACTCGGAGCAGTAATATTCTCTTTGGTTAAGTATCTTGGAGCACAGCTCGCGTTTTGTTGCTTCGTCTATGGAATTATCCGAGAAAAAGCAGTCTTCAATAAATCTATCTATAGACAATCCAACGCGAACGCCCTTTTTCTGCGCAACAGAGAGCAAGCTCCTATAAAAGTCCGAAATGAGCGCAAAGGTAGTCCCTGCCGCCTTGGATACATCCGAAAGGCAGGGAATAATGCAGTCTATTTTGTTTCTTTTACAGTCACCTACGAGGTCTTCAAGCTGTTGCTTCTTAACTGGCAGGGAGCTTGGCTCAAAAAAGACGTATATTCCGTCGCCCGCGCGTCTGAAGTTGAATTTTATCTCGTAAAGGCTTTTCGAGAGGGGGTATTTTACAGCCATTTGATTCCACCTGAAATGAATTTATGCTTTATTATACCATATAATTGCGAATTTGTTAAGTATTTTACAAAAAAATGTGATAACTTTTGAAAAAACTTGAAAAAATTTTTATTATGTGATATAATAAGTCAGACTCATAAAAGAGAGGTCATAAAATGAGAAAGGTTATTATAAGCGGCGGTACCCGCGGAATAGGACTTGCCTGTGTCAAGGCATTTTGCGAGGCGGGGGACAAGGTCACATTTATTTACAAAAGCTCGGCAGAAATAGCAGAGCAGATAGAAAGAGAATACGGCGCGCACGGAATTTGCGCCGATATATCGCGTGAGGACAATGTCTGCTGTGCGATAAAAGAGGCGATTGATTTTTTGGGCGGAGTTGACGTGCTTGTAAATAACGCGGGTATATCCGAAATAGGACTTTTCACGGATATGAGCGGTGAGGATTGGCGCAGAGTAATTGACACCAATCTGTCAAGCGTATTTTACGCGAGCCGTGAGGTGTCGCGCTATATGATAAGTCAAAAAAGCGGTAGAATAATAAATATCGGCTCTGTTTGGGGACGCTGCGGCGCTTCCTGCGAGGTGGCTTATTCCGCGTCAAAGGCGGGTGTGCGTGGACTTACGCTTTCTATGGCAAAGGAGCTTGGCCCGTCGGGTATCACGGTAAACTGTATTGAGCCGGGTGTTATTTCTACTGATATGAATTCGCATTTCGACAGTCAGACTATGGCGGAGCTTTGCGACGAAACACCCCTGTGCCGCATAGGCAAGCCTGAGGATGTAGCGGGAGCGGTTTTGTTTCTTGCGTCGGATAATGCGAGCTTTATCACGGGGCAGAATATCGGAGTTGACGGTGGGTTCGGATTATGATATAAAAACAAAAAAGCTGTTGCGCCGCAACAGCTTTTTTTATTATTCTGTGAGAATCTTTTCGTACCAGAACATTCCGTACGTGAACGCCTCGTGCATACCGACCTTGTCTGCCTGCTTGAGTATCTGTCCGCTAGCTGAATCAAGTATCTGAATGAGTATCTTGTCGGGGGTCTTGATGCCGTCCTGCTCGGTGTAGGACATTATCTCAAACAAAAGCACGCACTTTTCGGAAAAATCTCCGTAGCAAATCGTGTCCTTTTCTCTTACTAAGGGTTTATTTTTGTAGTAAAGGTATTTGCCCTTTACCTGATTTCTCGTCTCTGCCATAATATAGTTCCTTTCCTGATTTATGTTAATGCAAATATTTCTCTATGTTAAATTATAGCATAAAAAAGATGCTAAGTCAACACAAAAATTAAATTAAATTATAAATGGGGATTTCTTGATAAAATAATCACCTTTCTGCACCTCGGGCATAAGCAGAGTGTAGAGGGAATCCGCGCGGTGCGAAAGCTTTGTCTGCAAGCCGTCGGGAGCGTCGGACGGTTTTGTGACTATATTTATTTTTGCGTTCTTGCGAATGCTTGAGAGATACTCACGTCCGCATGCGTTTGCCCCGAGCAAAGTGGTATATTCGGGGAGAGAGTTGCGGAATACATCGGACACACCGAGCAGAGAATAGAGGATAACTCTCTTTATTCTTGTGTCGGTGTACCGCGAGTTAAATAGATTTTTGTAAAATTCCTCGGCGTTCTTGGACTGCATAGCGGAGCCACAGATTCTGTTGCAGATACCGTCGCCGTCGTCAAGAATACTATCACCGCAGCAAAGTGATGTCGCGCGGCTCTTTATTTCATCAGGTGAGTGAAGCCTGAAAAAGCTTTGTATATAAGGGAAAAGTACATCCTCAGTCACGGGAGCGGTATTGCTTGCAAATGCTGCTGCAAGAGCTTCTGTCGCCTTGGAGGGCATAATATTTTCAAGAGCTTTTTGATCAATCTCACCGTTATTTATCAGTCCGCGAATTGCCATCGCGCTGGGCATAGCGCAATCAACGGACACGTCGGTATAACCGCCGCCGACTCTCTTAATAACAAACGGCGTTATCTTCGATTCAAATTCATTTATCGCGCGGATATAGGAAATTCCAAGCAAGTCGTTGGACTTAAAGTCAGCCGCCTGTCCCGACACCTGCTCATAGGCCTCAAAAAACGCCGCGGCGCTTCCGCTATTACTCTTTTGTAGCAGAGAGAATTTTCCCTTAAATTCCTCGCTTGAAATAATTTTTGCCGCGTGCGCGAGCTTGTCAATATTACCGCACTCGCTTCCAAACGAGAGGGTGTCCACACCGACTGCGTCAAGAATATACACTCCCGCACGGGCAAACTGCTCCGCGGAAAGACAGGAGTAAGGAAAGGGAAGCTCCAGCACAATATCTGCGCCGCATTTTATCGCCATCTCGGCGCGAGTATACTTGTCAAGCATAGCGGGCTCGCCGCGTTGGACGTAATTGCCGCTCATAACGCAAACTATACATTCCGCGCCAGACGCCCGAAGGGTGTCTATCTGATATTTGTGACCGTTGTGAAACGGATTGTATTCGCATACTATACCTGCAATTTTCATGCCAAAAGCTCCTTTCTTAAAGCGTTATAATAAATTATAACATTATAAATCCCCCTTGTCAACTCAAAATGCCGCCCCATTTGAAATAATGACAAAAAATAGCGGATAAAATTAAAAAAACTCTTGACAAAGCATAAAAGTTCATATATAATATTAAAGTCGTGTTTTATGTCTTGATGGAGGTGGCGTATGATTCTTGAAATGGGTAAAATTCTCCGCGGAGAAACAAACCGTATAGATTTTGAATATTTCCTTACACCTATGCCTCTTGACAGAATAACCTTTGAGGGCGACGCTCACGTTGTCGGTTACGTCACTGATAACGCGGGATATATGAGACTCTTTGCAACCGCGTCTCTTGCGTATTCTGCGGAGTGCGACAGATGTCTTGAGCCCGTGAAGGATGAGTACGTATTAGAGTTTGAAAGAACCGTGGCTGACGAGGGAACTCTCAGCGAGGAGCAGCTTGAGGACAATATTGACGAGTACGTCGTTATTGAGGACGCAAAGCTTGATATTGACGAGCAGCTCACCGAGGCGCTTTTGCTTGAATTCCCGAGAAAGATACTTTGCTCGGATGACTGCGCGGGACTTTGTCCTAAGTGCGGTAAGATACTTAAATACGGAGCTTGCTCCTGTCCTACAAAGGAGATAGACCCCAGACTTGCAGTTCTGGCTCAGCTTCTTGAGAAGGACGAGGAATAAAAAACACGAAAAAGCCTTGACAGAAGGTATAAATTAGTTTATAATAATTATGTATTACGGCTTGCGCAGGTCGCAGGTCAAAGAGGAGGTTCAACATGGCAGTACCGAAGAAGAAAGTGTCCAGTGCACGTAGAGACAAGAGAAGATCTAACAATAGCAAGCTCACAATGCCCGGATACGCAAAGTGCACTAACCCCGCTTGTAATGAGATGGTTAAGAATCACTGCGTATGCAAGGTTTGCGGATTCTACGGCGGCAAGAAGGTTCTTAACGTTAAGGAAGACTAATTTGGGACACAAGATAAACAAAAGGGATTCAGTCAACTCGGCGTGAATCCTTTTTGTTTGTGAAGTGATAGTGACAAAAGACTGAATTTTCGCTCAATTTGCAAAAAAGTATTGTAATTTTTTAGCAATTAGTGTATTATAATATATGATTGTTTATTTCTGTACGGAGGTTTTGGCATGTTCGGATACGTAAAGACCTACACGCCCGAGCTGCGTGTCAGAGAGGACGAATACTACAAAGCGGTATATTGCGGTCTGTGTCGCGCAGAGGGAAAATGCACGGGACAATGCTCCCGATTTACCCTGAGCTACGATATAACTTTTTTGTCACTGGTGCGAATGGCGGCATCAGATACCAAGGTCGAGTTCAAGCGCGGCAGATGTATGGCGCATCCCATCAAAAAGAGAGCGTATGCCGTATCCAACCCCGAGCTTGAGTATTGCGCGCACGCCTCTGCGCTTCTCGTCTACGGAAAATGTATGGACGACTTATCGGACGAGCAGGGCGCAAAAAAGCTTAAGGCAGCGCTATCAAAGCCCTTTGTCTCGCATATGAGAAAAAAGTCCTTGAAAAAATACGCAGATCTTGATAAGAAGATAACTGACGGACTGAAAAGACTTGCTGAGACCGAAAAGCAAAGACTTCCGAGCGTGGATATTCCCGCCGATTGCTTTGGCGAGATACTTGCAGAGATCTGCTCATACGGACACGAGGGCGCGACAAGAAAGATACTCTACGACATAGGACGTCATATAGGCAGATGGGTATATATCGCAGATGCTATTGACGACTGCGAGGAGGATCTCGAGAAGGGAAGATTTAACCCATTCGTGTGCCTTTATGGTGGCAGAGCACCAACGCCCGAGGAAAGACTCAACGTGGCGAATTCACTCCGACTTGAGCTTGCAAGTGCAGAGCTTGCGTTTGATCTTCTCGAATACGGCGATAAGCGAGATCTTCGGGGTATAATTGAGAATATAATATACGTCGGTATGCCAAAGACCGCAGACAAGCTCGCGGGCAGAGACTGCGGATGCGACGGTAAAAAGACGAAAAATAATAAAAAAAAGACTAAATAAGCTTTGAAAGGTTTTTATTATGGCAGAATACAAGGATCCATATAAGGTGTTGGGTGTTGCTCCCAATGCAAGTGACGACGAGATAAAATCGGCGTACCGCGCTCTTGCGAGAAAATATCATCCCGATAAGTATGCGGACAGCGACCTCAAGGACCTTGCGGACGAAAAAATGAAGGAGATCAACTCGGCTTACGAGGAGATTCAGAAAATGCGCGCAGGCGGCGGCCAGAATAGGGGATATAATAACTCCGGGTCGGGTAATGCTTCGTCGGGCAGATATAACTATGCAAACGTACGCAGAAATATAAATATGGGAAACATCGGCGCGGCTGAGGCTGAGCTTAACGGCGTAGATATGGGCGACCGCGCGGCAGAATGGAATTACCTTATGGGCTGCGTTATGGTGAAGAAGGGATATTATAACGACGCGGCGAGATTTTTCGATACCGCGTGCAATATGGATCCCTCAAATCAGGAATACAGAGCTGCAAGAAATCAGCTTCGTCACAACGCGGGAGCGTATGGCGGAGGATATAACACTCACAACGGAGGCGGGGAATGTTCCGCGTGCGACGTGTGTCAGGGACTTATGTGCGCGGATTGCTGCTGTGAGCTTATGGGCGCAAACCTTTGTCCTTGTATGGGATGTAGATAAATATGAGCAGAGGAATTTCAAAAAGAACCAAAAAGCTGACGCTTGGAGCTATGCTTGCTGCAATAGGAGCGGTACTGCTCCTGCTCGGCTCGCTTTTTCAGGTCATAGACTTGTCCATGGCGGCGATAGCGTCGTTTGTGTGCGTTATTGCGGTGATTGAGCTTGGCACTGGCTGGGCGTGGATGATATACGGCGTAGTGGGAGTGATATCCGTGTTGCTTCGTCCCACAAGCTTTGCGCCGTGGGTGTACGTCGCGTTTTTGGGATATTATCCGATAATAAAAGAGAAGATCGAAAGACTGAAAAAGCCTATTTCGTGGGTGCTAAAAATGGTCAGCTTCAATGTCGCGCTTATTGCGTGCTGTGTAGTGGCGTATTTTTTGCTCACCGCGGAGAAACCCGCGAATGTGTTTGACTTTTTCAATACGCTTCTTGGCGTACCGACCGCAGGGACAGCGGTTGCAATAGGTCTTTACGTATTTGTCAATTTCGTATTTGTTATATACGATATAGCATTGACAAGACTTATCTCAACATATTTATTCAGACTTCGTGATAAATTCAAATTCTTACACAAATAAAAACAGGCGTTGCATCAACGCCTGTTTTTATTTGTAATATATTTTTATACTTTCTGCCAACAGTAGCAGAAAGTATCCAAAGAATACCGTTTAAGGAGAGGGAATGTCCTAATTTCACTCCCGTGAAATTTGTTTTCGCACGCGAAAACAACAGACGACTCCCCCTCTCCTTAAAAAACCTCACCCCCTGTGCGCGCCTGCGGCGCTTGCGCCAAAGGCGCAGAGGGGTTAGGGTATTCTTAAAGGGGAAGGGGGTCATTCGGTGCTCGTAAGAGCAAATTTTTCGGTAGAAAAATTAGAATACCCTTCCACTTTAAGCGGTGTTCTTTGATTACTTTCTGTCACTGTTGACAGAAAGTAATATAAATATTTTCTGCAATCCGCGGTTTAACACCTTACGGGAAAAGAGGATTTAAAAATTCTGTTGCAAAATTAAGTATTTTTGCCCATAAAAAATATGACGGCATCCAAGCAAGCACAAGAATTGCAAATTCAATGACAATGGTGATTATTTTATGCTTAATTAAAGAAAACTCATAAACGTTATATACAAACGTCAACAAGCACAAAATAAACGAACAAAATCCCAAAACCATATACGCAGGGTACAAGTTAGGGTATTCTGACGGAGATAAAAACAGTACACCTACCGTACAAATACACCAAAGCGAAAAAAATATGCTTATTATGAGCGCGCATATAAAAGGTTTTATTTGCAACCACTTCAGATATTTCGGATTTTCCGGAGATAGTTTTTTCATAATCTTTTTCTTCCTTCCAAAATCTTTAACGCTCGAAGCGCGGCGACCTGGGTTTTTGCGTCGGGAACTTTGCCCTCGCATACCATCCCGACAAGGGTGTCAAGCGGCATTTTTGTGCAATTCAAAAACTCGTCCTCATCCAGTGCTTGCTCGCCAAATTCAAGCCCCTCTGCCATATACATATATATCACCTCGTCAAGCAATGCAGGGGAGGGGTACATCTCGCCGAGATAAGTCAATTTTTTGCATACCGCGCCCGTTTCTTCCTTCAACTCGCGCAAAGCGGCAGACGTGTGGTCCTCGCCTTTGCCCTCAAGCTTTCCTGCGGGGATTTCGAGAGTCACCTCTCTGTGCGCGTAGCGGTATTGCTGAACGAGTATGATCTCGCCATCATCCGTTATGGGAAGCACGCATACTCCGCCGTTATGCTTGCAGTATTCGCGCACGCTAAACTCTCCATTTGGCAGAGATACTCTGTCGCAATAGACGTGCAGTACACGTCCGTCAAAGATACATTTGCTATCTATTTCTTTTTCTTCAAGAGCTTCAAGTCTGTAATTTTCCATTTTTACTCCCACTTTGAAATTTTCTAATAGTATTATAAAACTTTTTTATGATTTTGTAAAGAAAAAACTTGATAATATAAAAAAAATATGTTAGAATATTTGTATCTATGTAAAAACGGAGGGAATTATGGTTTCCGAGCAAAACAGCAGGACTGCGTTGCTTCTTGGGGATGACGCAGTAGAAAAACTGAATAAGTCCAAGGTTGCGGTCTTTGGTGTTGGCGGCGTTGGCGGATATATCTGTGAGGCTCTTGCAAGAGCGGGCGTTGGCGAGCTTCACATTTTTGATAGAGATACGGTATCCGTATCCAATATAAACCGACAGATAATAGCAACTCACTCGACAGTTGGCAGAGATAAGGTTGACGTTATGCGCGAGCGTATTCTTGACATAAACCCCGCTTGCCGAGTAGTAGCGCACAAGGTGTTTTATCTGCCCGAGAACGCGGATGAGTTTGACCTGTCGCAGTATGACTTTATTGCAGACGCGATGGATACCGTTTCTGCCAAGCTTGAGCTTATATGTCGAGCGGACAAGCTTGGCGTACCGATAATCTCGGCTATGGGAGCGGGGAACAAGCTTGACCCTACGGCTTTTGAGGTATCTGACATATATAAGACAGAGGGATGTCCTCTGGCAAGGGTTATGCGTCGCGAGTTAAAGGCACGTGGAGTTAAAAAATTAAAGGTAGTTTATTCAAAGGAAGAGCCGAAAAAGAGCCCGCTTATTGATAGCGAGAGCGGCAAGGCTATCCCGGGCAGCGTTTCATTCGTCCCCTCGGTCGCAGGACTTATCATGGCAGGGGAGATAGTGAAAGGATTGGTGAGATAATTGATATTTGGAAAGCACATAAACCGTTATTACTTAAAGCATCTGTGGATGCTTTTGCTGGGTATCGGCGCACTTGTTGCAGTTGACTATATTCAGCTTATTATTCCCGAGTTTTACCGTATGGTAGTCAACGGGTTGGATTATCACGTCGTTGAGCTTGACGGAGTGGTACACCAATTTAATATTGACTTTGTTCTGGATCACATCTGTCTGCCCATGATATTTATCATACTCGCAATGGTCGTCGGCAGATTTTTGTGGCGAATCTGTTTCTTCGGCGCGGGACTCAAGGTAGAGGCAGACCTCAGAAACAGAATGTTTGACAGATGTAAGGACCTCTCGCAGCAGTATTATCAGGTAAATAAGGTTGGAAACCTTATGTCGCTCTTTACAAACGACTTGGATACAGTTCAGGAATGCTTTGGATGGGGCGTTATGATGCTTTTCGACTCGCTCCTGCTTGGCGGTCTTGCTATGTTCAAGATGTGGAGAATGGACTGGAAGCTCACGCTTTTCTCGCTCATTCCCATGGTGTTCTTGCTTGCGGTGTCCTTGCTTGTTGGAAGATATATGACTAAAAAATGGGACGAAAGACAGGAGGCATATTCACAGCTCTCCGACTTTTCGCAGGAGTCATTCTCGGGTATTGCCGTAATTAAGGCGTTCGTTAAAGAGGGACTTGAGGCTATGGCGTTCAAGAAGCTCAATAAGCACAACGAAAAAACCAACGTTGAATACACAAGAATATCCGTTCTGCTTCGCATCTTCGTGACGCTTTTTGTGGAGTCGGTGGTATGCGTTATTCTCGGCTATGGAGGATATCTCGTTATAAATGGAGACTTTGACGCAGGACAGCTCGTAGAGTTTATAGGCTACTTTACCTCTATTGTATGGCCCATTATGGCGGTCAGTGAGCTTATAGAGATGACCTCAAAGGGCAAAGCGTCGCTTTTGCGTATAAGCGAGCTTCTTGACGCAAAATCCGATGTCAAGGATGCAGACGACGTTTTCCCGCTTGACAAGGTTCGCGGTGATATTGAGTTCAAGAATCTCACCTTCCGCTATCCCGACGGAGATTTTGACGTGCTCAAAAACGTATCGTTTAAGATAAACGCGGGAGAAAACGTGGGACTTGTCGGCAGAACTGGCTCGGGCAAGACCACCGTGGTTGACCTGATACTCCGCACGTACAACGTCGGCGACGGCGAGCTGTTTATTGACAGCCGCGACGTCAATACTCTCCCCATAAAGCAGGTGAGAGACGCGGCGGCGTACGTTCCGCAGGACAACTTCTTGTTCAGCGACACCATAGAGAACAATATCGCGTTTGTGTCCGAGGACATTGACCACGACAAGATAGTCGAGGCGGCAACTCTTTCTGACATACACGACAATATTATGCTCTTTGGCGACACCTATAATACAGTTTTGGGCGAGCGCGGAGTCACCGTGTCGGGCGGACAGAAGCAGAGAATTTCCATCGCCCGTGCGCTTATCAAGGACGCGCCTATACTTATACTTGACGATAGTGTCTCTGCAGTAGACACAAAGACCGAGCGAGTAATACTTGACAACCTCAAGAGAACAAGACAAAATAAGACCACCATACTCATCGCGCACAGAATAACCACCGTTGAGCAAATGGACAAGATAATATTCATTGATGACGGAGAGGTTATAGCCATAGGAACTCACGCAGAGCTTACAGAAAACTGCCCCGAGTACAGAACTATGGTAGAGCTTCAGCGTCTTGACGACAAGGAAGGAGGTAGAGACTAATGTATGAATTTTACCCCTTAATAGTCGTAGGCGGAATAATAGGACTGTTTTCCGCAATCTTTATCTTTGCGTATGCGATGATAAAGGACAAAAAGGAAGCTATTGGCTTTGACAGACAGATGAAGGATACAGAAATTGCAAAACGCCTTCTAAGATATGCAAAGCCGCATATCAAGAGCTTTGTGTTTGTTCTGATAGTTATGCTTCTGACAATTTCCTACGATATACTCTCTCCCTTGGTCGTAGGTCATATTACGGAGAATTTGCAAGAGGGAACTATTGAGGCTAAGGAACTGTTTATTTACGTTGGAGTTTACGCGAGCATCCTTTTATTTTCGCTTGTAAGCACGTATATTCAGGCGATAGTTTTGCAGAAAACGGGACAGAAGATAATCTCCAAAATACGCGAGGACTTGTTCCTTCATATTGAGAGCCTCTCTCATTCGCAGCTGAACTCTATCCCCGTCGGTAAGCTCGTCACGCGAGTCACAAACGACACCAACGCGGTATCTATGATGTTTACGAATATCATAGTAAACCTCGTAAAGAATGTTTTCGTTATTTTCGGCGTGCTTGTAGCTATGCTTATGCTCAACTATATGCTCACGCTTATGGTGCTTTGCTTTGTGCCGTTTATCGTGCTTTTCACGGTTATATTCAGAAAGTTCTCACGCAAGGCGTACAGAGCGGTCAAGGACGGCACGACAGATATAAACACCTTCCTCTCGGAAAATCTCTCGGGAATGAGAATTATTCAGATTTTCAACCGCGAGAACAAAAAAATGCGCGACTTCAGCGAGAAGAACGAAAAGCTCCGCCGCGCAAAGCAGCAGCAGATATTCGTTTTCGGTATTTTCAGACCCACCGTTTATATGCTTTATATATCCTCGGTGCTTTGTCTGCTTTACCTTTCCGCAAGAAGCTCTATAAAGGATGTTGAGTTTCTCGGTCAGGTAGTGGACGTTTCAACACTCGTCACGTTCTATATGTATATCTCAAAGTTCTTTAACCCTATACAGAACTTGGCAGAGCAGTTTAACTGGCTGCAGTCGGCATTCGCGTCGGGCGAGAAGATATTTACAATATTCGATATTAAACCCGAAGTAGTGGACGACGAGGACGCAATAGAGCTTGATCACGTCGAGGGTAACATTGAGTTCCGCGACGTTTGGTTCTCATACGTTCCTGACGAGTGGGTGCTTAAGGGCGTGTCCTTTAAGGTAAACGCTAAGGAGACAGTCGCTTTCGTTGGCTCAACAGGCTCGGGAAAGACCACGATACTCTCGCTTATATGTCGAAATTACGATATACAAAAGGGCGAGATACTCATAGACGGTATCAACATCAAAAAAATAAAAATATCCTCTCTCCGCAAGCATTTCGGACAGATGCTTCAGGACGTATTCCTTTTCTCCGGAACTATACGAAGCAATATAGTTCTTCGTAAGGAGGACGTCACCGATGAGGAGATAAATGAGGCCTGCAGATATGTCAATGCTCATCATTTTATAAATAAGCTTGAGGGCGGACTTGACGAGGAGGTACGCGAGCGCGGAAATAACTTCTCGGCAGGACAGAGACAGCTTCTCTCGTTTGCGCGTACAATAGTTCACAAGCCTGCGGTCATGATACTTGACGAGGCGACGGCGAATATCGACACTGAGACGGAGGTACTGATACAAGATTCGCTTGAAAAGATGATGAACATAGGCACTATGCTTATCGTCGCGCACAGACTTTCCACCATTCAGCATGCAGATAAGATAATCGTATTGTCCCACGGACAGATAATCGAGGAGGGCAACCACTTTGAGCTTCTCGAAAAGAAGGGAAGATACTACGGACTCTATATGCTGCAGTACGATAAGGAAAGATTGCAAAAGGGAAATCAGTAAAAATTAAGGGCGTTGCGAAAGCAACGCCCTTGATTTGCCTTCCCCAGCGGGTACTGCACAGACTGCGCTAGTGCGGGCGGCGGAGCCGACGGATGAGGGGAGTCCTATTTTTGATTATAATAGTTAATCAATTATTTTCTATTGACATTTTCAAAAATACGTGTTAAAATGATAGTGCCAAATCATTTTAATATTTATTGAGGGTAGTGGGATAGCTATACCTTTTTTTGAGAACAATAATAAGGTTGAATTTGATAAAATGCAGATTCAGAACCTTGTTATTGTATGCTTGCATACTCTCAATGTTAAAATGGTTTGGCGACTATCGGAGTCTGCGTTTTTGTGCGATGGCTTCGGTCGTCGCACTTTTAAATTTGCGAGGGAAACAATGAAAATAGCAATCATCGGCTCGCGTAATCTTCACGTGGAAAATTTAGGAGAATATATACCCAAAGAAACGACGGAAATCGTTTCGGGCGGTGCAAAGGGAATAGACACCGATGCGGAGAATTTTGCAAAGGAAAACGGGATAAAAACAGTGATATTTCTGCCCGATTATTCAAGATACGGGCGCGGTGCGCCAATAGTCCGCAACAAGCAGATAGTCGATTATGCAGATGAGGTTATCGCCTTTTGGGACGGCAAATCAAGGGGAACGATGAGCGTAATTGAATACTGTAAAAAGCGGGATAAAATGATTATGGTGATTGAGATAATTGAACAACATACAAGATACTGAATAAAGCACAGCGGCAAGGATATAAAAATCCTTGCCGCTAAATTATTATTTTCCAAACATAACCGTAACGGTCGTACCGATGCCGAAGTCGCTCTCAATGGAAAGCTCCGCGCCCGAAATAGCGCAGATATGCTTAACGATAGCAAGACCAAGTCCCGTGCCGCCGATACGCTTGGAGTGAGATTTGTCAACACGGTAGAAGCGCTCGCAAAGTCTTGGCAGATGTTCTTTTTCAATACCAATGCCCGTATCCTTGACCTGCAAACAAACGCCTGCGTCTGTGTCGGCAATCGAAATTTTTACCGAGCCGCCGTCCTTGTTATACTTAATGGCATTTGAAACAAGATTTTGGACAAGCTCAAATATCATAGTTTGATCGGCGACAAGCTTTGCCGAACCCTCAATAGTAGCGGTGATATTTCTGCTTTGCGCCTTTTCGGAAAGTCCGTCGAGAACCTCTCTTGCAATTTCTTCAAGAGCCACCTCGCACATAACTCTCTTCGGTGCATCTCCGCTTTCGATTTTTGAAAGCATAAGCATATCCGAAATAAGAGAGCCGAGTCTGAGGCTTTCCTTATAAATTCGTCCGAGCTGTTTTTTTGAAGCATCGTCAATGCCTTCCTTGTTCATAAGAACCTCGGCGAATCCCTGCATTACCGTAATGGGCGTTTTCAGCTCGTGAGAAGCGTTGGCAAAGAAATCGCTCTTTTGCTTTTGGATAAGCTTCTCTTGTGTAATATCGGTTACGATAAGGATAGCTGCAATCTCATCGGAAATAGTATCGTTGGTTACCTTGCTGATAACCACGGAAAGCTCCATGCCGTTATAAGAGCAGGTAAATGCGTGATCCTCACCCAAATGACTTGAAATATTTTCGTATATTTCAATGTTCTCAATCAAAAAGATCAGATCCCTTCCGATGTCACGGTGCGTACCGTTAAATAGTGAAAACGCGCTCTTATTAGCAAATACGATTCGCTTTGTCTTGTCAAGCGCAATAATGCTTTGGGATACGTTATCAAGTACAGTATTCAGCTTAACTCTCTCACCGTCTGCAACACGAATATGACTATGAATGTTTGCATTCAGCTCGTTTATTTGATTGAGCACGGCAAAAAGCTCAGGCTCGCTCATATTAGTTTTGATTGGCGTATATTCGCCTCTGTTAAGGCTCTTTAAACTCTCACCGATCTCCGTAACCTTTTGTGATACGCTTCTTGAAAGGATATTCGAAAGGATAAATGAGATGATCAGCGAAACGGCAAGAACTACAATAAGCAGCGGAAAGAGAGCCGTTATATAAGAGGTGACTTGACTGCTTCTCACGGCAAGACGAAGAATAACCTCTGTGCCGTCAGAAAGCGTTGTTTTGACCGCATAGTAGGTCATATCGCATTTGAAGGTATCGGAATATCTCTCAACGGTAGTCGGATTTTCCGCTATGGCGTTTATGATTTCCTCACGGTCGGCGTGATTGCCAAGCTCAGCCTTCGTATCGCTTTCGTAAAGGGTATTGCCCTCAATGTCAAAAATTGTGATGCGCAACTCTGGGTTATCCGAATAAGCGTTAAAAACGGTAAAATCACTTTGCTCGTTGAGCAGCGTAGCCGCAAGCTCGGTTTCTTCCTTCAGCCGTTCATTTACCACGTTTTTGGTGTTAAGATTAACGGCGAGAAGACCGAAAGCAAACATCAAAAGAACCGAAACGAGAGTGACTGCAAAAAATCTTAAAAATATCTTCTTTTTCATTTTGCATCAAAGCGATATCCGATACCGCGCACGGTAATAATCACATCGCCGCCTCCACATTCTGTGATCTTATCACGGAGCTGAGAAATATGAATATCAAGCGTTCTCGTTTCGCCCATATAGCCCTCTCCCCAAACCTCTCGGAACAGCTCCTCACGCTCGATTGTAACGCCTGCGCGAGTGATCAGCATTTTGAGAAGCTTGAACTCCTTGAGAGTAAGTCCTAAGTCGTTGCCTTCATAAAAGATTTTGTAAACGTTATTATCGATCACAAATCCCTTCTGATTTGTAACGTACAGGTTTGCGCGGCGGATATTGGTTTTTACACGTGCAATCAATTCAAGCACCGAGAAGGGCTTGGTCATATAGTCGTCAGCGCCCTTATTAAGTCCCTTGACCGCGCTGATTTCATCGGATTTTGCGCTTACGATAATAACGGGAATTTTTTCATCCATTTCTCTGATCTTTGTTAGAATCGTATATCCGTCCATATCGGGAAGCATAATGTCAAGAATTATAAGGCTTGGTCGAGCATTCTCAAAGCACGCAAAAAAGTCCTTACCGTTCTCAAACATTTTGGTAAGGAATACTCCTTCAAAAGCTCCTTCGTATAATTCTCTTATGCCTTCATCGTCTTCAACAATATAGATAATTTCATCCATTAATACTTTTGATGTACCCCCGTTTCGTTATATTTTGTCCACTCGGCAACGTTCACAGCGTGGTCGCCGATTCGCTCCAAGTATTTTGCAACCATCATAAGCTCGATTGCTTGGTCGCCGTTTCTGCCGACCTTTTTGATAAGCTCAATAAGATCGGTCTTTACTGCAAGGAACATTTCGTCCATCTGATTATCAAGCGCAATCACCGCATCGGCAAGAGCCTCGTCGTTGTTAATAAAGGAGCTTACGCTTTCTCTGACCATCTTGACTGCAAGATTGCCCATAGCGGTAATGTGTGTGAGCTTCTTGATATAAGCATCGCCCGGCATAGTGTAAACAAGGTCGCCGATATCAGCAGCTTGGTCTCCAAAGCGTTCGATGTCGGTGATCATCTTGAGTGCGGTGGATACTTCACGAAAGTCCTTTGCCACAGGCTGTTGCTTGAGAAGAATACGCATACATTTCTTCTCAATCGCCATCTCATATTCGTCCACGCGCTTATCCATAACGCCGATACTTTTGCCAAGCTCACGGTCACGGTTCACAAGCGCTGTGATAGCATCTGTAATCATCTTCTCGGTAAGTCGACACATTTCAACGAGCTGTGTTTTAAGATCGGCAAGCTCTTCTTCAAATATTTTTCTGATAGACATTATATTCTTCTCCTTATTATACCATAAAATTATTAAAAAATCAACCGAATCTTCCCGTAATATAACGTTCGGTGCGCTCGTCTTTCGGAGAAGTGAAAATGTCATCGGTGTTGCCAAACTCCACAAGCTCGCCGAGTAGGAAGAAAGCAGTCTTATCTGCAATTCTCGTTGCCTGCTGCATATTGTGTGTTACGATAACGATGGTGAGATCCTTTTTCAACTCTTCCATAAGCTCTTCGATTTTGCCCGTGGATATGGGATCGAGTGCCGAGGTAGGCTCATCCATAAGTAAGACTTTAGGGCTTGCTGCAAGAGAACGTGCGATGCAAAGCCTTTGCTGCTGACCGCCACTCAT
>JAZRCL010000009.1:0-3190 GCA_045659745.1 Eubacteriales bacterium | reverse complement strand
GCGGCTCTGCGCGTGGCGTTGTTTTCGCTGTTTTTATTATTTTTGAGTGCAAATTCGCTTATAATGACGCGTCTTTTACTGTTTTCAAACTTGAAATCGTCAGTATTCAGTATAACACCCAGCTCCGCAAGGCTATCGGGGGTAAGGTTTGTAGAATGCTCGTCCGAGCTTGCCCAGACGCTATCTCCGCTTATTTCACCGTAGGAAAGAGCTATTCCGTAGTCAAAATTGCCCGTCGCCTTTGCATTGGTGTTAAAAGAGTTCAGGTATGCAAGCGCGCCGCCTGCCTGCGCTCTCCATCCGTTGTCAATAGAGATATAGACTCTGCCATTTGAAATCCTCGAGGTAAGACTGTTATGCGCAAGTCTTACCCAAGCGAGATAATAATCCTCGGGATTATCGCAGTTGCCGAAATTATTCCAAGTGCCGCCGACGTTGACATTCTTTCCTATTATATAATCAATCGCCACGCCGTGCTCTCCCGAATATCTGTCGGCAAACAGACTATACAGCGCCGAGAGATATCCCTCGGTCTTTTTGTCGGAAAGGTTAGGCATATAATAAGTTGCCTTGGAGGATGCGGCAGGGAAATAGAGGCAATCAATAGGTTGCTTTTCGTCCTTTTTGTCGGGAGTACCGAGCACAAACTGCAAATAGACTCTTACTCCTGCCTCGGTCGCCTCGCTTATAGTCTTGTCAAAATACTCTATCTGCTCACCGTCAAAATAATAAGTCAAGCCCTGACTCACAAAGTTTACCGAGTTTTCCTCGTAGCCCTCAAGCAAAATCCTATCTATTCTGACCTCGAGCAAGAGGTGGTCAGCGCCAAGATAAGACGCGTGTCCTATATTATCCGTTGCAAGTCCCTTTATTGTGGAAACGGACGGACGGGATGCGCCGCCTCCAAGCTTTGATATATTCTGTATGTATCTCTCGTCTGTGACGGGAGTGAACTGACGAGCATCGCCCTCCCCCTCGATTATCGCACAGACAAATGCCGTGTTGAGGTGAGTTTTCCCTTTTACCTCAAATGGAATTTCAAACTTTACAGTGCCCTTTACCTTAGTTTCGGCAAGAGGAGTATATGCCTCGGCATTTCCGCCCAAGTCCTTTGCGATAAGATATATTTTTTCGCCCTTGTGCTCCTGGACAAACTCATCCGTAAAGCTTGCGTTTATGCGGACCTCCATATTCTCGCCGCTGCCCTTAAGCTCGACGGAGGTTATGTTGGAATCCACAACCTCTCCTTTTTTGGAGCACGAAGCGAGCAGCGCAACGCTGATTACTATAAGACAGATACAAATAAATATTTTAAGCTTTTTCATTTTTTCAGTCCTTTTTCTTATATATTCTTGGTACTCTTGACGAAGTAAGGCAGAGTATTTCGTACTCGATTGTCTTTGCTCTTTGCGCGAGCGCGTGGAGACGGCTTGAATCCTCACCGAAGACAGTCACCTCGTCGCCCTCACAGGCGTCAATTTCCGTTACGTCTATCATGCACTGGTCCATGCAGACTCTACCGACCACGGGCGCGGGAATGACTCCGTCGTTTGTGTGAACGTATAGCTCCGCTCCCGAGAAAGCGCGCATAAATCCGTCGGCGTATCCAATCGGGATGGTCGCTATCTTTCGCTCGATGGACGAGGAAAACTCTCCGCCATATCCCAGCTCCTCGCCGGGCGGGAGCAGGTGTATGTGTGATATTATGGTCTTAAAGGTCATAACGGGGGAGAGCTGACACTCAACATATTCTGATGGAAGCGCTCCGTAGAGCATTATGCCAAGTCTTACTCCATCAAGGTGAAACTGCGGGAATTTGACAGTAGCCGCACTGTTGCAGACGTGGCAAAATCCCGTATCAAAGCCCTTTTTCTCAAGTCGGGTCTTGACCTTGTCAAATCTGTCGTACTGGCGCATTGTTTTTTTCTCTCGTTTTTCAAAATCCGCATCCGCATCGGCAAAATGAGTGAACATTCCCTCAATTTTTATTCCGGAAAGCTGTCCAATATCGCAAATCTGCGATACTACCTCGTTTATCTGGCGGTCGTTGTGAACGCAAAATCCTATTCGGTTCATTCCCGTATCAAGTGCGATATGCGTTCTCACGGCAACGCCTGCTTCTTCGGCATATTTGTTAAGATCGCGGGCGTACTGCTCGGACGAGATGGTCTGTATTATATCTGCCTCGGCAAGCTCCTTGGCCTGATTTGGAAAGGTATATCCGAGAATTATTATGTCTGTTTTCTTGCTTCGGCCAAGAGGGAATATCTCTCGTATTGCCGCCGCCTCCTCAATTGAGGACACCGCAAAGAAATCACATCCTGCCTCCGACAACGCCTTTGCGCATTCGGGCGCGCCGTGTCCGTATGCGTCCGCCTTGACTACGCATATTGCTCTTTGCCCATCAAGATAGGAGCAAAGCTGCCTATAATTTGACACGAGCGCGTCGAGGTTTATATGCGCCTCCGCTTTATGTCTGTCCGAGAGGGGGAGAGAGGAATATGTCCTGTATCTGCTCATATTTTTCTCCGTTCTATATATTGAAATTACATATTTTTATAATATTAACATATTAATTTGATTATAACACGACAAGACAAATATTGCAATAGAAAAATCAAAAAAGGACAAAAAATGTGTTTTGGGGTTTTTGTCTTGGGGGATGATATTATCGCAGGTGGGCGACATCCTTGACACCCCTACGGGTTGTCTGTCACCAAATTTCCAACAAAAAACCCGTGGTGAAATTACCACGGGTTTTTATTATGTGGACGAAAATCAATATTCCTCGTCCTCGTTGTACTTTTTCTGAGCGGCGATCTTCTGATCCTCAAGGTAGATAACTATCTTGCGGTTGTTTTCCGAGCCGATAGAATTTGTGGAAACGCCTGCGATGCCTTGGATCTCGGAGTGAATTATTCTTCTCTCATAAGGATTCATAGGCTCAAGCATAACGCTCTTCTTGTACTTGAGCACCTTGTCTGCCATTCTTCTGGCAAGGCTGCGGAGAGTTACCTCTCTCTTTGCTCTGTAGTTTTCCGCGTCAACTGTGATCTTGACGTGCGCTCTCTTTTCGCCGTCGATCTTTTTGTTTGCCGCAAGGTTTGCAAGATACTGAATGGAATCAAGGGTGTCGCCATGGTGGCCTATAAGCATACCTGCGCCCTCACCCTGAATGTCGATAAGCATT
>JAZRCL010000008.1:0-7922 GCA_045659745.1 Eubacteriales bacterium | reverse complement strand
TCCCCATCTTAAGAATCTCCCCACTCCGTGAGTTTGCAAGCAAACTCGTCTGCAGGGTGGAATTCAATAAAAGATATAAGTAAAAATCACATATCATGTTTATATAGGGATGCAAATGGAAAGAAAAGCGAAGTTTATTTTAACAACTAAAAAAACAAGCATGAGTGAGGCGGATTTTGAGACCGTTCAGGCAATACTTGAGCACGCGATACTGCGCGAGGAAGAAAACAGCGAGACAACACTCAGCGATGAGCTTGAAAAAATATTCTCCGAGATAGACGGCGAGGATGACACCTCCGAGCTTATTACCGAGGGTATAGTTATACAAAAGCCCAACGGAGGCGTGGTTTTGCAGTATGACGAGAGCGAGCTGACGGGTATGGCGGGCTGTGTGACGAAAATCATGTTCAGCACACAAAAGCCGAGCTTTGTGGTAATGATGCGAGAGGGAATGGTCAACACATCCTTGTCCTTTGAGGAGGGCAAACGCCACATCAGCTCATACAACACTCCGTATATGCCATTCAGACTTTGCGTGAATACCGTAAGAGTTGATAACACCTTTGATGTTGACGGGGAGATGGTCATAGAATATCTGCTTGAAATACGTGGGCTCAGTACCGAGCGAAACATACTTAAAATAAAGGTCAACTTTCTTGACTGATGTTTGTTAAAATATCCCAATGCCGCCTCGAATTTCGGGGTGGTATTGTAATAAACATAAAAAAAGAAAAAATAACTCGAAAATTATTGACTTTAGAGGAAACTTAATATATAATATTATTATAAAGTTAACTTTGGAGGAAACACCAATGAGAATTTTTGGCATAAAGCTCAAATTTGGGATGCTTGAGTGTAGCCCCCAGAGTGTATCTAAAAACAAATTGCGTGGGATAGGTGCGTGACCTACCCACGCGATTTTTTATTTCTGAAGTCTTGAAAGGAAGTAAATGACATGAAAAAAGTTGGAATAGTAATGGGCAGTGACAGCGATCTGCCAATAGTTGAAAAGGCATTTTCAGTACTTAAGGAATACGGTGTACCATTTGAGGTAAGAGTTCTCTCGGCTCACCGCACACCCGTTGCGGCGGCTGAATTTGCGAGCAACGCAAAAAAGAACGGATTTGGTGTTATTATCGCGGCGGCGGGCAAGGCGGCTCATCTTGCAGGCGCTATGGCGGCTAATACAACTCTCCCCATTATTGGTATTCCCGTAAAGTCCTCAACTCTTGACGGACTCGACGCGCTTCTTGCAACCGTACAGATGCCCTCGGGTATGCCCGTCGCAACAGTTGCTATTGACGGCGCGGCAAACGCGGCGCTCCTCGCGGTGCAGATACTCGCCACAGGCGACGAACAGCTTTCCGCAACGCTTGACGAAAAGAGAGCCGATGCAGGAGCAAAGGTGCTTTCCAAGGACGCAGAGGTATCCGCAAAATACAGCTGCCTTTAATTTGACGTAATACATTCGCAACCCCACAAAAGAAAGGATACAACAATGGGCGGTTTTTTTGGACTGACAAGCCGACGAGATGCTATCTCTGATGTATTTTTCGGCACGGACTATCACTCACATCTGGGAACAAGACGCGGCGGAATGGCGGCGTACGATGAACAGATTGGACTTCAAAGAGATATTCATAACATTGAAAACTCTCCGTTCAGAACCAAGTTCGATCATATTTTTGACGAGATGAAGGGAAATGCGGCAATAGGCTGTATAAGCGATACAGATCCTCAGCCCCTGCTCATCCGTTCCAGCATAGGAGTATATGCAATCTGCATTATAGGAATTATAAACAACGCCAAGGAGCTTATCGAAAATTATCTCTTAAAGGACGGTGGACATTTCGGCGTTATGACGGGCGGCAAGGTAAACACCACGGAGCTTGTCGCGTCGCTTATAAATCACAAGGATAATTTTACTGACGGAATACGCTTTGCGCAGGACGTTATAGATGGTACGGCGTCGATACTTATTCTCAAAAATGACGGCTCGCTTATCGCAGCTCGTGATAAGCTTGGCAGAATACCGCTTATTATCGGCAAGAACGAGGACGGACATTGCGCGTCGTTTGAGTCCTTTGCCATAGATAAGGTCGGCTTTGAGCAGGTAAAAGAACTTGGCCCCGGCGAGATTGTTGAGCTGACACCCGATGAGATTATTCAGTTGGCTTCGCCGAGAGAAAAAATGAAGATTTGCTCGTTCCTCTGGACGTATTACGGCTATCCCACCTCAACATATGAGGGCGTGAACGTAGAGGTAATGAGATACAGAACGGGACAGATAATGGCTCGTTATGACAGAGAAAACGGAAAAGCGGATAACCTCGATTATATCGGCGGAATGCCGGACTCGGGAACGCCTCACGCCATAGGATACGCAAACGAGAGCCACATTCCGTTTGCACGTCCGTTTATCAAATATACGCCCACTTGGGCGAGAAGCTTTACTCCCTCAAGCCAGAGAGAGAGAAGCAGAGTTGCTAAAATGAAGCAGACACCCGTCAAGGAGCTTATAAAGGATAAAAACCTCTTGTTCGTTGACGACTCGATAGTCCGCGGAACACAGCTCCGTGAGACCGTGGAATTCCTTTATGCAAACGGCGCCAAGAGTGTTCATATGCGCTCGGCTTGCCCGCCTATTATGTATAGCTGCAAGTACCTCAATTTCACCCGCGCGACAAACGAGCTTGAGCTTATTTCAAGACGCGTGATACTTGAGCTTGAGGGCGAGGAGGGCTTTAAGTACATTGAGGAATACAGTGACGCGTCCACCGAGCGAGGCAAGTCACTCAGACGCGCAATCTGCGAAAAATTCAATTTCGCATCTCTTGAGTTCCAGACGCTTGAGGGCGTGATTGAGTCGATTGGGCTTGATCCGTCACAGCTTTGTACGTATTGTTGGACAGGTCGCGAATAATTATTTACAACAAATATCGAAAGGTAAGGAAAATAAAATGTCTAAGAACAGTTTCAGTGAGAGCTACGCTGCGGCGGGCGTTGATATAACGGCGGGATACAGAGCCGTTGAGCTTATGAAAAAGCATATTGCGAGAACAAAGAACGAGGGTTGCCTTGACGACGTAGGCGGCTTTGGCGGTTGCTTCGGACTTCCTATGGGTATGGAAGAGCCTGTTCTCGTTTCGGGAACCGACGGCTGCGGCACAAAGGTAAAGATGGCAATACTTATGGACAAGCACGATACTATCGGTATTGACGCGGTGGCTATGTGTGTAAACGACATTATCTGCTGCGGCGCAAAGCCCCTGTTTTTCCTTGACTACATAGCTTGCGGAAAGAACATTCCCGAGAAGATTGCAGAGATAGTTGGCGGTGTTGCAGAGGGTTGCGTTCAGTCGGGAGCGGCGCTTATAGGCGGCGAGACTGCCGAGCATCCCGGTATGATGCCTGTTGATGAATACGACCTTGCAGGCTTTGCGGTCGGCATCGTTGACAAGAAAAAAATACTTGATAACACGAAAATGGCAGAGGGTGACGTAGTTATCGCGCTTGCGTCCACAGGCGTTCACTCCAATGGATTTTCACTCTGTCGCAAAGTGTTCGATATAGACAACAACCCCGACAGTCTTTATACTCCCCGCGAGGAGCTTGGAGGTAAGTGCGTGGCGGAAACGCTCCTCACACCTACAAAGATTTACGTTAAGAGCATTCTTGCGCTTCTTGAAAAGGTAAACGTAAAGGGCATCTCCCACATCACAGGCGGCGGATTTTACGAAAACATTCCGAGATCTATCCCCAAGGGCCTTACCGCAAAGATAGAAAAGAGCGCGGTAAAGGTGCTTCCCATATTCGAGCTTATCGCAAAGACGGGCAATATTCCCGAGAGAGATATGTATAACACGTACAATATGGGCGTTGGAATGAGCGTTGTAGTGCCTGCGGCAGAGGTCGATGCTGCTCTTGAGATACTTTGCGCGCACGGCGAGGACGCATACGTTATAGGTGAGATAGTTAAGGGTGACGAGGGAGTAATACTTCTCTGATAAACGGAGGAAACAACTTTGAATAAGGTGAAAATAGCAGTACTTGTGTCGGGAGGCGGCACAAATCTGCAAGCAATAATCGATTATGCAAACGAGGGACACATCCCTCACGGTGAGCTTGCTCTCGTGCTTTCGGACAAGCCCGATGCGTACGCGCTAACACGCGCTACCATGAATAACATTCCCACGGCGGTGGTATGCAAAAAAGAGTGCGAGTCGCAGGTGGAATTTGAGGAGAAAATGATAGCCGAGCTTGAGTCTCGCGGTATTGAGATGATAGTCCTCGCGGGATTTCTTTGCATACTCACGGAGAATTTCGTAAAAAGATACCCCGAGAGAATAATAAACGTTCATCCATCGCTTATTCCCGCGTTTTGTGGCAAGGGATATTACGGTCTTAAGGTACATAAGGCGGCGCTTGATTACGGAGTTAAGGTGACGGGCGCAACGGTGCATTTTGTAAACGAAATTCCCGACGGAGGCAAAATAATCTTGCAGAAATCCGTAATGGTGCGCAAGGACGAGACTCCCGAGAGCTTACAGATGCACGTTATGAGAAATGCGGAATGGATAATTTTGCCCCGCGCGGTCGAGATGGTCGCAAAAAGAATAAGAAAAGGGGGAGAGCTTGAAGAATGAAAATAATGGTCGTAGGTGGCGGTGGACGTGAGCACGCCATCATAAAAAAGCTTAAGGAAAATAAGTCTGTTGAGACTGTATATGCGCTCCCCGGGAACGGCGGTATCGCGCAGGACGCAATATGTGTTAACATCGGCGCAAAGGACATTGACAAAATAGTTGATTTTGCGCTTGAAAATAAAATAGATTTTGCAGTAGTTGCTCCCGATGATCCGCTTGTGCTCGGAGCGGTTGACGCACTTGAGGCAAAGGGTATAAAGTGCTTTGGTCCTCGCGCAAATGCTGCAATAATCGAGGGAAGTAAGGTATTCTCAAAGAACCTTATGAAAAAATACAACATTCCCACGGCGACCTACGAGGTATTCTCGAACGCGGCAGACGCGCTTGAGTATCTCAAAGACGCGCCTATTCCCACCGTCATCAAGGCAGACGGTCTGGCACTCGGTAAGGGTGTTGTAATCGCTATGACGCGAGACGAGGCTTGCGACGCCGTCAAATCCATTATGGAGGACAAGGTGTTTGGCTCGAGCGGCAACAACATCGTTATTGAGGAATTCCTCACGGGACCCGAGGTGTCCGTGCTTGCGTTTACCGACGGAAAAACTCTCGTGCCTATGGTATCATCCATGGATCACAAGCGTGCGCTTGACGGAGACTGCGGACTCAACACGGGCGGTATGGGAACTGTTGCTCCCAACCCCTATTACACAAAGACTGTTGCCGACGAGTGTATGGAAAGAATTTTCCTGCCTACAATGGCGGCGATGAATGCAGAGGGAAGAACATTTAAGGGCTGTCTTTATTTCGGCCTTATGATAACTCCCGACGGGCCCAAGGTGATAGAATATAACTGCCGCTTCGGTGACCCCGAAACTCAGGTAGTGCTTCCGCTTCTTGACAGCGACCTTCTGACAATTATGCAGGCGGTTGCAAACGAAAGACTCTCGGAGGTAGAGGTCAATTTCGCATCTGACTCTGCGTGCTGCGTTATCGGCGCATCACAGGGTTATCCCGGAAAGTACGAGTCGGGTAATGAGATAACCGTGGACTGTGAGATAGACGGTCAGCTTTATATCGCGGGCGCAAAGATAGCCGACGGCAAGCTTGTGAATGCAGGCGGACGCGTGCTTGGAGTCACCGCAAGAGCAGAGACTCTTGAGGATGCTATTGCAAAGGCATACAAAGAGATAACAAAGGTTAGTTTCTCAAATATGTATTACCGCCGCGACATTGGTCAGCGCGCGCTCAAAGCATTGAAATAAGGAGAGATAAAATGGTTTACAGAATATACGTAGAAAAGAAAGTGGGTCTTGATCACGAGGCAAAGTCACTTATGAGCGATCTTTGCGGTCTTCTTGGAATAAAAGGACTTACAGACCTTCGTCTGCTTAACAGATATGACGTTGAAAACATAGAGTGCGAGCTTTTTGACTATGCGGTAAACACTGTGTTTTCCGAGCCTCAGCTTGACCGCGTGAGCGCTGATCTTGACTGCGAAAATGCTACCGTGTTTGCGGTTGAATATCTCCCCGGTCAGTTTGACCAGAGAGCAGACTCCGCGGCGCAGTGCATTCAGATCATCTCCTGTGGCGACAGACCTACTGTTAAGACTGCTAAGGTATATATGCTTTACGGAAATTTGTCCGAGGATGATATTGCGGCAATAAAGAAATACGTTATTAACCCCGTTGAGAGCAGAGAGGCGTCGCTTGATATGCCCAAAACGCTTACGATGGATTACGAGATACCCAAGAGTGTTGCAACTCTTGAGGGATTCACATCTCTTGACGAGGCAGGACTTGCAGAATTTATTAAGGCTCGCGGTCTTGCTATGGACCTTGACGACATAAAGTTCTGTCAGGGCTACTTTAAGGCAGAGGACAGAGACCCCACTATCACCGAGATAAAGATGATAGATACCTATTGGTCGGACCACTGCCGTCACACTACGTTTTTGACTACTATCGACAGCGTTGAGTTTGAGGACGAGCTTCTTCAGCGCGCGTACAACGATTATATCGACGTAAGAGCTCAGCTCGGTCGCACAAAGCCCGTAAACCTTATGGATATTGCGACAATTGCTACTCGTTATCTCAAGGCAACGGGATGTTTGCCTCACCTTGACGAATCCGAGGAGATAAACGCTTGTACCGTTAAGATTAAGGTAGATTTTGACGGTGAAAAAGAAGATTGGCTCTTGCTCTTTAAGAACGAGACGCACAATCACCCCACAGAGATAGAGCCCTTCGGCGGCGCGGCAACCTGTATCGGTGGCGCGATTCGTGACCCCCTTTCCGGACGTTCGTACGTTTACGCGGCTATGCGTGTGACGGGCGCAGGCAACCCCCTCACTCCCGTTTCCGAGACTATCAAGGGTAAGCTTCCCCAACGTAAGATCGTCACCACCGCGGCGGCAGGATATTCGTCCTACGGAAACCAGATAGGACTTGCAACAGGTCAGGTAGACGAGCTTTACCACGACGGATACGTTGCAAAGAGAATGGAGATAGGCGCGGTTATTGCGGCAGCTCCCGCGAAGAACGTAAGACGTGAATGCCCCGAGGACGGAGACATAGTTATTCTTCTTGGCGGAAGAACAGGACGTGACGGATGCGGAGGAGCTACGGGCTCGTCCAAGTCTCACACGCTTGAGTCTCTTGAAACCTGCGGTGCAGAGGTGCAGAAGGGTAATGCTCCCGAGGAAAGAAAGCTTCAGAGACTTTTCAGAAATCCTGAGGCGTCCTCGCTTATAAAGAGATGTAATGACTTTGGCGCAGGCGGTGTGTCTGTTGCAGTCGGTGAGCTTGCTGACGGACTCGACATCGACCTCAACGCAGTTCCCAAGAAATACGAGGGACTTGACGGCACGGAGCTTGCTATATCCGAGTCGCAGGAGAGAATGGCAGTAGTCGTTGAGGCTGCTGACGTTGCACGCTTCAAGGAGCTTGCAGAGAGCGAAAACCTTGAGGCAACAGTAGTTGCGACAGTCAAGGCAGAGCCCAGACTCCGCATGAAGTGGAACGGCAAGTATATTGTTGACATTTCCCGTGAGTTCCTTAACTCCAACGGTGCTGAAAAGCACATAAATATAAAGCCTGCAGTTTGCGGTGAGTTTGACAGAGTAATAGACAAGGAGACAAGCTTCTCCGACCTCTATTTTGCACTCGCGACAGACCTTAATATCTGCTCCAAGCGTGGACTTTCCGAAAGATTTGACTCCACCATCGGCGCAGGAACGGTGCTTATGCCATTTGGTGGCAAGCATCAGCAGACTCC
>JAZRCL010000007.1:0-3362 GCA_045659745.1 Eubacteriales bacterium | reverse complement strand
CTTTCCACTACGCGTCCCGGCATAGCAGCGCATATTTTCACCTTGCCTGCGTCACAGTCTCCTATTATAAAGGCTCCCGCACCCGTGACCGTCCATTGCGCTGTGGGAGGACGCTGACCGCCGTACTCAACAGGCGTTCTGTACTGCCTTTCCGCAGAACAGTTGTGTGATGACGTTGCGGCAGCGCAAATGTCATATATTCTGTGAGTCGTCATAACCGATGCGAGTATTATTCCCTCTGCCGACGTTGAGCAAGCACCGTAAATGCCAAAGTAAGGTATATTGCATCCTAAAAGGCCGTACGCCGAGCTTGTGCATTGATTGAGAAGGTCGCCCGCAAAAAGCGCTCCTATATCCTCAAATGAAAGCTCGCACTTCTTAAGCGCTATATTGAAAGCAAGGCGGAGCATCTCACCCTCTGCCGCCTCCCATGTCTTCTGACCAAATCTATCGGTCTGGTCGTGCATATCGAAAAGATTTCCGAGAGGACCTTCAAATTCCTTTTTTCCTACTGCGTTTCCGTAATTTATAAAAGACGAATCAAGCTTGATTATACTCATTTTTATATTCCCTGCCGTTTTTATTTTTATTGTGCTTTTGTATGCGTCCGACTATGCGTGATTTTTATTGCCAAAAACTGTTGAAAAATTTTTCAACGTATGATATAATAAAAATACTAAAGGCAAAAATCTAATCTTAAGGAGTATTTTATGCTTGAATCTAAAACTATTCAGTATCATATAAATGTAGGAAAGGGCGATATAGGTAAATACTGTATTCTCCCCGGCGACCCCGGCAGATGCGAGAAGATCGCCGCTCATTTTGAAAACCCCGTGCATATCTCCTCCAATCGCGAATATAACATATACAACGGATACATAAACGGTGAGCTCGTCACCGTTTGCTCAACGGGTATCGGCGGTCCCTCCGCGGCTATTGCTATGGAGGAGCTTGCAGCTTGCGGCGCGCACACGTTTATACGTGTCGGCACCTGCGGAGGTATTTCTCTTAAGGTCAAGTCGGGTGACGTAGTTATCGCGTCGGGCGCAGTCCGTCAGGACGGAACTTCACTTGAATACGCACCTATTGAATTCCCTGCAGTATCCGATAGCGAGGCACTTTTCGCTCTCGTTGGCTCGGCTAAAAAGCTCGGCTATAATTATCACGCGGGCGTCGTTCAGGCAAAGGATTCCTTCTACGGTCAGCACTCCCCTGCTCGTATGCCTACAAGTCAGAAGCTTCTTTATCAGTGGGAGGCTTGGAAGAGACTTGGCGTGCTTGCAAGTGAGATGGAATCGGGAGCTCTCTTTACTGTTGCAGCTTCCCTTGGCGTGCGTTGCGGCTCAGTATTTTCAGTCGTTTGGAATCAGGAGAGATTTGAGGCGGGACTTGACACAGGCGACGACGAGATGCACGACACAGAGGCGGCTATCCGCGTAGCAATTCAGGCAATATCCGACCTTATTGACGCTGACCGCGCAGACTCCTGATTTTTAACTTAATCCGACACAAAATTTCGGAGGTGTAAAATGCCCAACCCAATCAAGTACAAAAAGGTTGCACGTGTCTACGTAAGACGGGACAAGCTTAAAGCATCATCTGGCAACAGCATTGTGTACGATATACTCGACACACTTGAGCAAATCGCCAAAATACTTGCAGCGATAAACAGATTCGTTATGGGCGACCCTCACTCCGATTATCAGAAGAAAAAGATCAGACGCATCAAAAAATACGCCAAAATTAGTAAGACCACGGGCATGCTGATACTAAAGAAACAGAAGAAAATCACTGTTCTCAAAAGCATGAAGCCCGCAAAAAAATGGTCGCCCAAGAAAAAGTGGATAATCATATAAAAGCCAAAAAAGCTCTGCGGCATGGCCGCAGAGCTTTTTTGTTTAATTCTATGTAAAGATTATTCCTTTGTAGACAAAAGCTTGTGAACAAGCGCGGCAACAGCTCCGCCAACCAGAGGACCTACAATAAAGATCCATATCTGAGAGAGTGCCACGGTATTGCCTGCAAGCGCCTGAAGAAGCGCAGGGCCAAAGGAACGGGCGGGATTTACACTTGTACCCGTGAGGTAAATACCAAGCAAGTGAACGAGAGTAAGCGACAAGCCGATCACAACGCCGCTGACAGCCTTGTTATCAGTCTTTGATGTCACGCCCAAAATTGCAAAAACAAATGCAAAGGTTAAAACAATCTCAACGATAAGAGCAACAAACAGAGCGCCTGTTTCCCCATAGTTACGAACCAATACAGACTGAGCTGCATTTCCGCCAAGTAATTCGAAGCGTCCGAAGAACAAGCCAAGAATTCCCGCGCCTGCTATTGCGCCCAAGAACTGCGCGCCGATATAGCCGAAAAATTCTTTAAGGGTGATCTTCTTGGAAATAAGCATAGCGATCGAAACCGCAGGATTTACATGACATCCCGAAACATTACCGACCGAGTAAGCCAGAGCAACGATAACCAGACCGAACGCAAGCGCGGTAGCTACAACACCCTCCGGGCCCATGCAGCCTGTTGCTACGGCAACACCGCAGCCAAAAACTACAAGGAGCATAGTGCCAATAAACTCTGCAATGTACTTTTTCATGTTTGTCATAAAAAATCTCCTTTTAAAGTTATTTGTAACGTTTAATTACAGGATAATTATATCACTCAAAATAATCAAAGTCAATGTTTGTTTGGAATATTTATACAAAAAACGGCAGATGAACTGCCGTTTTTGTTATATTTGAGTGTTTTTAATTCTCTTTTTCATTCTATACACGTCACGGAGCATCTTGAATGAATCGCTCCAGACGTTGACCGTGGACTCACGGTGATTTATAATTTTGACGGGCATCTCGTCAATTTTTATACCGAGCTTGTTTGCCCAGAGGATACATTCAAAGTCAAACGCAAAGCGGTTGACCTCGCAACGCGAAAAGATTTTCTTTGCAACCTCACCCGAAAACGCCTTGCATCCGCACTGCGAATCCGAGAGCTTGAAGCCGCCTATCATACACAACACTTTGATATATACTTTTGACGCTATTTTTCTAATAAACGTATATCCCTCATATCCGTCCTTGGAGATATTACGTGAGCCGATAAGCATCTGCATCTGCGGATTTTTCTCAAACTCTTCGCGCACGCGTCCGATAACCTCCGTGCCGTATGCGAGGTCGGCGTCGGTGAACATCACAACATCTCCCACAGCCTCAAGCATGGCCTTGCGCACTGCACATCCCTTGCCCATATTGTCCTTATATCCTATGACTTTGACACAAGGTAGATTCAGCTTCTCCACAATCTCTCCGCAATTATCTCGCGATCCGTCGTTTGAAAAGATTATCTCGTAGTCGTCAAAA
>JAZRCL010000006.1:0-16334 GCA_045659745.1 Eubacteriales bacterium | reverse complement strand
GTCCCCACTCGAATCGGGATTTGAGTCGGTTTTCAAGTCTTTCTATGTCGCGAGGGGGTCTGTCTGAGGTCAGAATTATCTGCTTATGATCGTCATAGAGAGCATTGAAGGTGTGGAAGAATTCCTCCTGCGTCGATTCCTTACCTGCAATAAACTGAATATCGTCGATAAGAAGCACGTCGCACTTGCGGTATCTGTCGCGGAATTCCTTCATCGCCTGTCTTGAAATGCAGTCTATCATATAGTTTGTGAAGTCCTCACCCTTGACGTACATTATCTTTATTTCACTGTTCTTCTTTCGCAAGTAATTTGTAATTGCGTTAAGAAGGTGAGTCTTACCAAGTCCTGATGGGCCGTAAATGAAAAGGGGATTGTAATTCATTGCGGGATGCTCTGCAACCGCCACGCAAGCTGCGTGAGCAAATTTATTTGAGCTTCCAACAATAAAGTTTTCAAATGTGTACTCAAAGTTCACCGACGGCATCGTAGAGCCTATTCCCGTCTTTTTGTCGGAGAGAAGCTCCTTGCGGTCCTCAAGCTCGTAAAGCACCTTTTTGGACTCCATAGCGCGTCTCTCGGGTGTGAACGCATCGGGGTTCTTTGCCATCTGGACTATCGCGTCTATCTGTCTCTGATACTCTTCTATAGTGGTGGGAGCGGGGAGCGCGTCAATGCTTATGCTGACGTGAAATCCCATTATCTCCTCAAAGGTTTCCTCAAGCAAAGGAATGTATTTTCCGCAGATTATACTCTTCTTGAATTCCGAATCAACGCCTATCGTAAGATTATTATTTTCAAATGATACTACGGGGGAGTTTCCAAACCAGAGATTAACTGCAGTTGTGCTTATCTTCTGGCTCATTTTCTCTTTTACCATAGACCAAATTTCTTCTATTCCCTGTAAATAATCCATACTATTTCCTTTCTTTTATTTTTCTTTATTTTTTGTAATTTTACGCATATATTATATAATAAATAATATTATAACTATATTATAACACACACTTATTTATTTGTAAACACCCCTTTATAGCCTGTTGAAAAGTGTATATGTAAATTTTTTATGAACGATGATTTTATAATAATTTTACCGTGGGAGATCTGATTTGCAAACAACTATTATTTATCCACTTGCAAACGACAGCTGATCATTTTCGGGAGGCTGATAACCTCCACTACGGGTAATAGAAAAAACGGACAAATCTTAAAATTCGTCCGTTTTTTATTTAATTATATCTTATCAAAACTTATTTTTCGTAAAATCCTTGTGAATTGTAAATTTTTTACGAATATTTTGAAGCTCTCCCGTACAGATAAGATAGCTGTATTCTATGGGACAGAAGGACTTTATAGCCAGCATTTTAATAGGAGCTACGTAGTTTGTTGATGGGGCGTACGCGTCCTTTGAGCCGTCGTAGGAAAATCTGCCGCCTACGTATCCGCCAATGTCGGGAACGTAAAGGCCTATTCCCCAATCGTTATCGTCTGTCCAAGCACACCATGTCTCCGTATCTCCCTTTGGAAGCGGAAAACGGTGACGCGGCCAATCCTCAGGCCAGAATATCAGGTCACGGCGAACCGATAGCTTATCCTCCTGCCAAGGCATCTCGCCGTCATAAAACCAGAAATTATTCAGATAACTCACGGTATAAAACGCGGGTACCTCCTGACCTGCCATGGGATGCTCCCAGCCCGAAAAGTCGGTAAACTTATTATCAACTCGTATAATATCTCCGTCAAGAATATATGTGTTTTCCATATACGACGGAGTGTACCAAGCCTCATGACCCCAGTCGCGCGGCTGACATTTGACGTAAACTCTGTCCTTTTCAATTTTAAGGTCAACAAGCTTGCTCTTTGCGTTAGTCCTGTCACCGCCCTGAACGGGATTATAATTCCACACAGAGCCCATAAATTCGCCGCAGACAAAAGGAGGCTGATTTGTGCCGTAATATGACTGCTGAACAAGTCTGCCCGTGTCATAGCGATTTAAGAGGTTTTCAAGCCCGTCGGGAGCGTGCTTGTCTATTATCGCGGAAAGTCCCCCGCCCCACGCAAGCTCGACGCCTACCTTGTAAAACTCATTTTCGAAGTAATATGTCTTTTTCGCGTAGACCTCGCAGGTCTCAACCGAGAATGAATGTATCTCAAAAGCAGAGCCGCCCTTTATAAATTCCATAGCTATCTCAATCTCGCCCTCTGCAAGCTTTGATTTAAGGTAGCACTCAATAAAGCTCTGAAACACAACATTTTCCCCTGCAGACAGGAAAAATTCCTCCTGCATAGGCTCTCCGTCAACAAAATATCGAATAGTACCCCTTACTGCGCCGTCAGCGCTGTAGGAAATCATATATTTGTTGAATTTCTTATCCGACTTATATACTGCAAACATTACAAAAATCCTCCTTTTGTATTGTCCTATAAGTAAATTTTATTATATTTTTTCTGATCTGTCAAGAACTCAATGCAACATTTTCAAACAAAAAGACCGTGTGATTACACACGGTCTTTTTATATTCAAGTAAATCAGCTATATTAGCCAAGCTTACCCTGGTTGATCTTGATACCGGGGCCCATTGTAGAAGCTACAACGCAGCTCTTGATATACTGACCCTTTGCTGCAGCAGGCTTTGCCTTGATAACAGCTGTAAGGAGAGTATTGAAGTTCTCCTGGAGCTTCTCTGTGCCGAAGGAAGCCTTACCGATAGGACAGTGAATGATGTTTGTCTTATCAAGACGGTACTCAATCTTACCTGCCTTAGCCTCAGTTACAGCCTTTGCAACGTCGGGAGTAACAGTACCAGCCTTAGGAGAAGGCATAAGTCCCTTAGGACCGAGAACCTTACCGAGCTTACCGATAACACCCATCATGTCGGGAGAAGCGATAACTACGTCGAAATCAAACCAGTTTTCCTTCTGGATCTTTTCAGCATACTCAGCACCGCCTGCGTACTCAGCGCCTGCGTCGAGAGCCTTCTGAACGTTATCACCCTTAGCGAATACGAGAACCTTTACAGACTTACCCGTACCGTTGGGGAGAACAACCGCACCTCTAACCTGCTGGTCAGCGTGACGGGAGTCAACGCCGAGACGTACGTGAACTTCGATAGTCTCGTCGAACTTTGCCTTGGAAGTCTGGCATACGAGAGCCAATGCTTCGGAAGGATCGTAAAGTCTATTCTTTTCAATAAGCTTTGCGCTATCTGCGTATTTCTTACCCATTTTAGCCATTTATCCTTACCTCCCTCAATTAGTCTTCAACAAGTACGCCCATAGAACGAGCTGTACCTGCTACCATGCTCATAGCCGCTTCGATAGAGCCTGCATTAAGGTCAGGCATCTTTGTCTCTGCAATCTTTCTAACCTGCTCTTTTGTGAGCTTTGCAACCTTGTCCTTGTGGGGCTTTGCAGAACCGGATTCGATACCTGCTGCCTTCTTGATAAGAACTGCTGCGGGGGGAGTCTTTGTGATAAATGTGAAGGAACGGTCAGCATATACTGTGATAACTACAGGGATAATAAGACCGATGTCGTTCTTTGTTCTTTCGTTGAATTCCTTTGTAAATACGGGAATTGCAACACCGTACTGACCAAGTGCGGGACCTACGGGAGGCTGAGGAGTAGCCTTACCTGCGGGAAGCTGCAACTTGATGTAACCCATAATTTTCTTTGCCATGATTATTACACCTCCATATGTGGTTATTATGCGGGAAATTCAAAATTTTTTCCCTCCCACTTTACACGGAATTTATCCGTGCTCGCGTTTTATTGGCATAAAAACGCTGACTGCGGTCAAACCGCGATAAATTAGTTTTTAGCTTTAAGCTTAAGCATACTTGCGTCAAGCTCAACGGGCATGTCTCTACGTCCGCGCTTAACGAGTACTGTGACGATCTTGAGGTCGTCGGAAATAGCCTGAACTGTTCCGTCGTATCCTTCAAACAGACCACTTATTACGTTGACGTCGTCACCAACCGCAAACGCGAGCTGAACCTTAACGTCCTCGATATTCATATCAAGAACCTCCTGCTCGGTAAGAGGAGTGGGACGGGATCCGGGGCCTACAAAGCCCGTAACGCCCGTAATATTTCTGACAGCGTGCCAGCTTTCGTCGGTCATTATCATTTTAACGAACACGTAGCTGGGATAGATCTTGCTTTCAATGACCTTTTCCTTGTCGCCGTCCTTTTCGACAATAGTTTCAACAGGAACCTTTATATCGTAAATAAGATTTCCAAGTCCTCTGTTTTCGACGATTTTTTCAAGGCTTGTCTTTACCTTGTTTTCATAACCCGAGTAAGTATGCGCAACGTACCATCTCAGGCCCACGTTCATGGAATCTATATCGCTCATATCAATATCACTCCGATATTATTTCTTTAAGAGATTTACGATACCCTGAATACCCTTCGAGAATGCGAAGTCGAGCAATCCAATAAGGATCGCAATTGCAACTGTTATTACGATAACAACCAAGAAGTTCTTTTTGGTATCCTTACCCGAAGCCCAGACGATCTTCTTAACCTCGCTCTTTACGGAACGAAGGAAAGCTGCGAGCTTTACACGGAACTTAATGATAAGAACTGCTGCAACGATAACGATTACACCGATAACAACGATGTTTGTGATTATCTCACCCTTTGTTACGGGTGTCTTTTCGTTGTGATCATGATCGTGATCGTGGCTCTCGGTAGCCTTCTCGGTTACCTTTTCCGTAGGAGCAGTAGTACCCTGCTCTGTAGGAGCGGTCGTTCCCTGCTCTGTGGGTTCGGTAGCAAAAGCGCAAACCGTGAGCATGGAAATAATCATTACGACGGATACAAGCAGTGCGATAAGACGATTTGTTTTTGTCATATCTCTATCCTCCCGCTTACTTTGACTCTTTGTGAAGAGTGTGCTTGCGGCAGAACTTGCAATATTTCTTAAGTTCCAAT
The DNA here is from genome assembly GCA_045659745.1 of Eubacteriales bacterium. Lineage (GTDB taxonomy): Bacteria > Bacillota > Clostridia > Oscillospirales > CAG-272 > SVTX01. The sequence goes on along the minus strand of JAZRCL010000006.1, from coordinate 11,400 downwards.
CTGTCCGGATCATTCTTCTTGTTCTTCTTTGTGTCGTAGTTTCTCTGCTTGCACTCTGTGCATACGAGAGTCACTTTGACTCTTGCTTCATTAGCCATGATTTCGGCACCTCCCATTTTAATTTATTTGACTGCATAGCAGCCTTGTGTACCTCCCTCTGAAAAGGCCCGTGTCTTTTTGCGCAGAAGGCACGAAAAAAAAGCCCTATTTGCAGAGGTACGACCATTATATCACAATGTAAAGGGCTTGTCAACACTTTTTTTGAAATTTTTTTATTGATTCTAATCAGATTTTCTTCATTATTATATATAACATTTTATAAAAATAATTGTCTATGTGATTTTGACCGACAATTATCAAAAAAATCTGCCGTCAATATCAAGCGATACTTGAATATCAACGGCAGAAATTTTACTTAAATATCAATATGATCGTATGAGTCACCTTTAAGGTCTGAGACCAAGTCCGCCCTCAAGAGTGATAGTCTCACCCGTCATATATTTGAAATCGGGATGCGCAAGAGAAACGCACGCGCGTCCAATATCCTTTTCGGGATCACCGAAGTATCCCATAGGAGGAGTATGCACGTTCTTGTCAAACGCCTCGGGGTAAGCGTTCTTGAAGTTTTCAAGCTGCGCCGTCCAAGCCAGAGGGCATACTATATTGACGTTTATTCCGTCGCGGCTCCATTCTGTTGCCGCAACTCTTGTGAGTCCTCGTATTCCTTCCTTTGCCGCCGCATACGCGCACTGTCCGTAATTTCCGAAAAGTCCCGCGCCCGAGGCAAAGTTTATAACGCTTCCCTTTGTCTCTTTAAGATAAGGGTAGCATGCCTGCATATAGTAAAAGGTAGCATACAGACCAGAATAAAGAGCTAAGTCGAACTGCTCTGTCGTATGGTCTGCGAGCGTCACGCCCGAAGCAGATGCCTGAGCGTTGTTTATAAGCACGTCAATACGTCCAAATGTCTCAATAGCCTTCTCAGCAACCATTTTTGCAATAGCTGCGTTGTCCTGACCCGCAGAAATGTCAGCCGCAACGGGAAGCACCTTTACGCCGTAAAGACGTTCAAGCTCCTCCTTTGCCGCCTCAAGCTTACTTACGTTTCTACCTGTGATGACAATGTTTGCGCCTTCCTTTGCGTAGGCAGTCGCAATTCCGTATCCTATCGAGCCCGCGGAGCCGTCAGACAACACTGCACGTCCGCCGCCTGTGAGGACAAGAGTTTTTCCTGTTAAGAATCCCATGATGTTCCTCCTTATATGCTTGTATTTTTAATTTTATGTGTAATTATACGCCGTATAATTATTTTGTGAGGTACTCGTCGATAGCCTTAGCCGCAGTCTTACCTGCGCCCATAGCAAGAATAACGGTAGCAGCACCTGTAACAGCGTCGCCGCCTGCGTAAACGCCTTCCTTGGTGGTCTTACCTGTTTCTTCCTCAACTATGATACCGCCGCGCTTATTTACCTCAAGACCCTCTGTTGTGGACTTGATAAGCGGGTTGGGGGATGTACCGATAGACATAATTACACAGTCAACGTCAAGTATCCACTCGCTGCCGGGAATCTCAACGGGACGTCTTCTTCCCTTTTCGTCGGGCTCGCCAAGCTCACACTTGATGCACTTCATACCAACAACGAAGCCGTTCTTGGGATCGCGTCTGTCATCGGGGTTGTTGTAGCCGATGATTTCAAGAGGATTGTTGAGAACTCTGAAGTTGATTCCCTCTTCCATAGCGTGTTCAACCTCCTCGTGACGAGCGGGAAGCTCCTCAAGAGAACGACGGTAAACGATAGAAACCTCGTCAGCGCCGAGACGGAGAGCGGTTCTTGCAGCGTCCATAGCAACGTTACCGCCGCCTACTACTGCAACCTTCTTTGCACGCATAATGGGAGTTGTGGAGTCCTCTCTGTAAGCCTTCATAAGATTGCTTCTTGTAAGGAACTCGTTTGCGGAATATACGCCCTTGAGGGACTCGCCGGGAATACCCATAAAGTTGGGAAGTCCTGCGCCGGAGCCTACGAATACAGCCTCGTATCCGTCCTCAAACAGCTCGTCTATGGTAATTGTCTTACCGATAACTACGTTTGTCTCAATGTCAACGCCGAGAGCCTTGAGAGTTTCAACTTCCTTCTGAACGATTGCCTTGGGAAGACGGAACTCGGGAATACCGTAAACAAGAACGCCGCCTGCGAGGTGAAGCGCCTCAAATACAGTAACCTTGTAGCCCTTCTTTGCGAGGTCGCCTGCACAGGTAAGTCCTGCAGGGCCGGAGCCTACTACTGCAACCTTGTGACCGTTGGGAGCGGGAACCTCAACCTTGCCTGCGAAGTGCTCGTTGTGCCAGTCAGCAACGAATCTCTCAAGACGACCGATACCTACGGGCTCACCCTTGATACCGCGAACGCACTTGGACTCGCACTGGGACTCCTGAGGACAAACTCTACCGCAAACTGCGGGGAGAGAGGAGGACTTGTTGATTACCTGATATGCGCCCTCAAAGTCACCTTCCTTTATCTTGTTGATAAATTCAGGAATGTGGATCTTTACGGGACAACCCTGAACACAGGGCATATTCTTACAGCTGAGACATCTCATAGCCTCGTCAATAGCCATTTCCTCGGTGTAGCCTGTAGCAACCTCGGAGAAGTTATGAGCGCGAACCTCGGGCTCCTGAGTGGGCATGGGGTTCTTTACAAGTGACATATTTGCCTTTGCCATGATTATTTTACCTCCTTTTTGAACAGGTTGCAGGTTTCTTCGTGCTTGTGAAGCTCAAAGTCGCGGTACATAGCGCCTCTGGACATAGCCTCATCAAAATCTACCTCAAAGCCGTCGAAGTCGGGACCGTCAACGCAAGCAAACTTTGTCTTGCCGCCAACAGTGAGTCGGCAACCGCCGCACATTCCCGTGCCGACGATCATAATGGGGTTCATGGAAACTGTGGTAGGAACGCCGAAGGGCTTTGTCGTTGCAACAACGAACTTCATCATGATCAGAGGACCAATGGTGATAACCTGATCGTATCCCTCGCCTGCCTCGATAGCTTCCTTAAGGGGAAGAGTAACTACGCCCTGTCTGCCGTAGCTTCCGTCGTCAGTCATAATTGTGAGCTTGTCAGAGCAAGCCTTGAATTCGTCCTCAAGAATGAGGAGATCCTTGTTTCTGAAGCCTATGATGGAGTGAACCTCACATCCGAGCTCGTGGAGCTTCTGAGCTATGGGAAGCGCGATAGCGCATCCAACACCGCCGCCTACGATGCAAACCTTCTTGAGACCCTTAACGTGTGTAGCAACTCCGAGAGGTCCTACGAAGTCCTGAATATACTCACCCTCATTCTTCTGGTTGAGGAGAGCAGTCGTCGCGCCGACTATCTGGAAAATGATCTTGACTGTTCCTGCTTCTCTGTCGTAGCCTGCTACGGTGAGAGGAATTCTCTCGCCCTCGTCGTCAACGCGGAGAATAATGAACTGTCCGGGCTCTGCTTTTGCGGCAACTAAGGGAGCATAAATATCCATCATGGTGACTGTGGGATTTAACTCTCTTTTTGAAACTATCTTGTACATAAAGCTTCTTCCTTTCCGGTTTTTAACTTTAATTTTAGTAATATAATATTCACCAATCTTTATTATAACAAATATATATATACTTGTCAATAGATTTTGACTTGCTTTTTTGTAAAACACGTCAAAAAATCGCATAAAATTTTTTAACTTGTTAGAATTTTTCATAAAAGTTGCACAAAAAATTCCAAAAAACCTCTTTACATTTGGTTAAAAGTATGATATAATTAAGGTGCAAAGGATATACGGGCACAAATCCGCGCGTTTAGGCATAAAACAATGGTGTCGCAGAATATAATTTGCAATAGTCAGGAAAGGCAGGCAAAACAGATGAAGATCAACATTATCGGAAGACAGCTCAACGTTTACGACGACACAAAGGCTCTTATCGAGGAAAAGCTTTCCAAGTTCGACAAGTTCTTTGGCGGAGAGGGCAACGCAACGGTGACGCTCACGCGCAGTCATGGCAACTCCCTTCTGGAGATAACCATAAATGCCGCAGGCACGCTTTTCAGAAGTGAGGTTGAAGCAGACAGCTTCAGAGACGCGCTTGACAGATCGGTTGAAAACATCGAACGCCAGATCCGCAAAAACAAAACAAAGCTCCGCAAAAAGCTTCGCGAGGGCGGAATTGAGAGCTTTGAGGCTAATATGGACTGGGCAGGAGCAGAGCTTGAGGAGGAAGAAGCAGTCGTTATAAAGACAAAGAGATTTGAGTACACTCCCATGTCGGTCGAGGAAGCAATTTTGCAGATGAATCTTCTCGGACATACCTTCTTCGTATTCAACGACGCAGAAACAGATAAGACGTGCGTGGTTTATAAGAGAAAAGACGGAAATTACGGACTTATAGAGCCGGAATAATATAGAAAAAAACGGGTTGGCAACGCCAACCCGTTTTTTATTTCTTCCTCTTTTCAACCCTCTCGACGCTGTACGTTCCCTTGAAATAGTCCGTTATTTTCATTTCCCTGCCGTCAAGCACGCGCGCAAAATTTGTCTTGTGTCTGAAAATTACAATAGCTCCTATGGCAATAGCGAGCAGTGTCGGTGTGAGCGAGCTTGTATATATCGCGACGAGAACCGGAAACAGCGCGGCTGCCGATATGGGCAGAGCAAACACGTACCGAAAAAGCAGAATAAAGAGTAATCCCGATGAAAGCAGAATCAAAAACATAATCGGATTGAACGCGAGTACCAACCCCGCGAGGGTCGCAACTCCCTTTCCACCCCTGAATTTGAGATAAAACGGAAAGGCGTGTCCCACCACCTCCGCAAGTCCTACCGAAAGCATCAGAATATGGTCGTCGACGTACAGGATTTTGCATATCAGAACAGGCACAAACGCCTTTGCTATGTCAAAAAGCATCACCGCTGCCCCGACTGTCTTTCCAAGCGTCAGCATTGCGTTAGTCGCGCCTAAATTTCCCGTACCGCTTTTTCGCATATCTATATTTTTTATAATCGAAAACAAGTAAGTCGGACTTATGCACCCAAGAAGATATCCTACAACAACCCCCACAAAATATCTCATTTTCACCTCCAAAGCTTTTCCATACATATGTAATAATTCCCTGTTATTACTAAATATATAACGGCAAGTCCGAAGGTTATGTTAAAATTTATGGGTTATTGAAAAATATTGACAATTTTGTATTATTAAGATATAATGTAATTGAATACAAAAGGAGGTTTTGTTATGAGTAATGGATTTGACAACAATGAAAAGTTTGAGAACGTGACTCCTGAAAATGAAAGCATTAAAGAAGCTGCAGTAAATTCGGATAATGTGGATGAAGCTTCCGAGGCTGCTGCCGAAACTATTTTTGAAAAGCCCAATAAAAAGGTTAATCTTATGATTCCGATACTTGTTGCGGCTGCGGCAATAGTTATTTCTGTTATAATAATTATCGGAGTGGCGGTATATAACGTTTTCTCAAGACCTGAGCCAGATTCACAGAATCTTTTCAGTGAGAATCTGCTTTGTGTCAAGAAGGACGGCAAATGGGGATACGTCAACAAAAAGGGCGAGTACGTTATTGAGCCCAAATACGATGTGGCATATAACTTTACCGAGTGCGGTATCGCCCGTATAGGACAGGGGAACGAGTATGAAATTATTCTTTTCGGCTACATAAACAAGAAGGGCGAGACGGTATCAAAGGCAAAATTTAGCGGTGCGTCTGATTTTTACGACTGCGGACTCGCGGCGGTCAGGGACGAGGACGGCTGGGGTATCATTGACGAAAAGGGTGAGCTTGTCGTAAAGTGCAAGTATAAAAAGATCGAAATATACGACAGCGGAGCTATTATCGCAACTGATTCCAAGGGCAACTCATACCTGCTCAGCAAAAAAGGTGACAGTCTTAGCAACGGTTACGAGATAATATTTTGGAACAAAAATGCCAATGTGGGTGTCGTATATGAGGACGGTGAGATCGGAATCATCAACGAAAAGGGCAAGGAAATTCTTAAGATGACAGACGATATTGACGATCTTGGCGGATTTAATGCAGCCGGTATCGGATGTTATAAAGAAAATAACAAATTTGGAATTATAAATATAAAAGGCAAAAAAATAACTGACGCAATTTACGACGATTGGCTTTTCTTTACCGAAAACGGACTTTCACCCTTTAAGAGGGACGGACAGTGGGGCATTATCAACTCCCGAGGAAAGGTTGTTCTTGAGCCCGGTGATTACAGATCCATTTATTCTTTAGATGTTGTAAACTACGGCTCAGAGCCAAGCAACAACGGATTTATTGCAACGGGCAATGATGAAAAATCCTATTTCTTCTTCGATGAAAACGGAAAAGAAATGTTTTCGGTAAATGAAGATACGGGCTGGCGTCATACAGACTATATATTCTCGGACAACGGACTTCTGCCCATCAGAGATGATGACGGATATTACGGCTATATCAACCGCAAGGGCAAGGTGGTAATTGACCTTGATTATTCTGTAGCACACAGCTTTTCTGATTTCGGTATTGCAAGAGTTTACACCTTTGATGACGACCAATATAAATTCATCAATAAAAAGGGTAAAACTGTCGGAGAGCCCCACGCCTACGTAAGTGATTGCTATGATGACGGATACGCTATCGCGCTGGATCTCAAAGATGGCGAGGTAGTTTATAAGGTGGTGGACAAAAAGGGCAAAACAGTTTGCCAGATAGATTGCGACGACGTATTGCTTCCCGACGGAACGAATATTATGGCCGGTGTGACAACGAGCTATCTTTTACCCCAAAGCAAGAGCGAAAAAAAGCAATTTCTCATTGATTACACAAGAAAGAATCTTTCCGAGGAAAAGCTTAAAAAATATGGATATGACAGCGCTGATGAATACGTGGAAAGCCTTTTTAAGCATATGACAGATTCACAGATTAACGATATGCTTAAGGTTATTTTTATGGGAGTAATTTATTTCGAATAATACAATAAATCGGAATATTTGCGTAAATTTCGACAAACAAAAAGGACAGAGGCGAAAGTCTCTGTCCTTTTGTGTTTATGGGTAACCAAATGCCAATATCAAAAGATAATTCTCTTAAGAGACACGGGCTTTGCGCCATCCGTCTCAAAAAGCACTGCCTGAATTTCAATATCCCCCGCCGCGGGAACAAATCTTGCGGGGAGATGGTCCTTCATCTTGCGCAAAACCGCCTGTGTGTCCGTGCCGAGAATCCCATTCTTCGGGCCGCTCATTCCAAGGTCGGTGACGTACGCCGTGCCGCCGGGGAGTATCTGCAAATCCGCTGTGGGAACGTGGGTATGCGTGCCGAAAATTATATTTATCTTGCCGTCAAAATATCGACCGATCGCGTATTTTTCGCTTGTCGCCTCGGCGTGAAAATCGAGGATTGCCAAGTCATACTTCCCTTCCTCGCGCGCCAAAATCAGCTCGATACTGTCAAACGGAGAGTCCAGCGTGTCCATAAACGCCTGCCCCTGTGTGTTTATGCAAAGCACCGAGTATCCACAGACATTTACAGTGGTATATCCATATCCGGGAGCGGAGCCGGGGTAGTTTGACGGACGTATTATCTTGTCGGGATTTGAGTCCAGAAAATCGTAAATATCCCTCTTTGCCCAGGTGTGATTTCCAAGTGTTATTATGTCAACTCCGCAGTCAAGGAGTCTTTGCGCGTCGGTCGAGGATATGCCGTGAATATCGCTGGCATTCTCACCGTTTGCGATAACGAAATCAACCTTCAGCTCGTCGCGTAATTTCCAAAGATTCTTTTGGAGATACTCAATGGTGCGAACACCCACTATATCTCCTATTGCCAATATTTTCATAATCTATCCGCGCGGAGTTGTCCGCACGCCTTTCAAATCTATATTTTCGAGTTATTTACCCACGCAGAAATTTGCAAATATTTTGGAGACTATGTCCTCTGCAACAGTCCGTCCGTCAAGCTCGCCGAGGGCAACCATAGCTCCCTCAAGCTCGGACGCACAGACCTCAAGCGGAAGTCCATCGCCTATATACTGCTTGGCTCCTTTGAGCAGCTCAAGCGAGCGGCAGACCGCCGAGTGCTGTCTTGAATTTGCTATAACGGCATCTCTGCCCGTGTCAAGACTGTTGTCTATAAACACAGACTCCACGAGGGATACAAGGTTGTCAAAGCCTTCAAGGCTTTTTGCCGACATAGTGAGATTATACGCAAAGCTCTCCGCTATTGTTTTTGCCTCGGGGTGAACTCCGAGGTCGCTCTTGTTGAGTATAAATATTGTGGTAAAGTCCTGATTTTTGAGGTAATTTACAAACTCAATATCCTCATCGGACGGCGCGCTTGAGCCGTCAAGCACCGCGAGCACAAGCTCGGCGCGGGAAAGCTCATCCTTTGCCCTCTCAACGCCTATCTTTTCAACAATGTCATCCGTCTCGCGAAGCCCAGCCGTGTCCGAAAGTCTTATCATAACTCTGCCAAGGGTCGCCGTCTCGGTGAGAATATCTCGCGTCGTACCCTCAATGCTTGTGACAATTGCCGCTTCCCTGCCGACTATGGCGTTATATAGCGAGCTTTTGCCCGCGTTAGTCCTTCCCGCGATAACGGTAGGTATTCCCTCGGCAATAGCTCTGCCAGTCTTATAAGTTGCGGAGAGAGCCTCAAGTCTTTGAATGTTCTCGTCAACTGCCGCTATCATCTGGGCCTCGGACATATCCGCAAGATCCTCGTCGGGATAGTCTATGTGCGCAAATACCGACGCGAGCACCGTGCAAAGCGAGTTATATATTATATCGGTCTTTTCTGACAGTGTTCCCCTCATTCCCGAGCGCGCGAGTGAGATCTGCTCGTCCGTCTGCGCCTCCAAAAGTGAGCCGAGAGCCTCCGCTGACGAAAGCTTCATTTTGCCGTTTATAAAGGCTCTGCGAGTGAACTCTCCCGCCTCTGCCGCGCGCGCGCCGGCATTGAGCGCCGCTGTCAAAACTCTTTGTGTGACAAGTATTCCGCCGTGGCAGGAAATTTCCACCGTGTCTTCACCCGTAAAGGAATTAGGGGCTTTGAAGCACACCGCAAGTCCGTCGTCTATCTGTACGTCGCCCAGAAATATTCTGCCGTAGTAGGACATTTTGGGAGTGGCTTCAAGTAGGGACTTGTTTTTCATAGGCTTGAATATTTTGTCCGCGACGGAAAACGCGTCACTACCCGAAATTCTTATTACCGCAATTCCGCCCTTGCCAAACGGGGTGGATATCGCCGCTATCGTATCAAGTAAATTCATATAATTCTCCGATTGATGTTATGAATTAAGTATATCATAACGAAAGTATTTCGTCAAGGTCTTTGCGGACAAACAAAAAACGCGCAGGCTCAAATTAGCCTGCGCGCTTTGATATGTATTTAGCTTTAATTATTCAGCTGCTACGTCGGCGGGAGCTTCCTCTGCAACTACTTCTTCAGCAGCTACTTCAATAACTGCAGGAGTCTGTCCCTTTTTAGCGATAGCAATAATTCCGCCGATTGCGATCAATATAAGGGGAAGTGTTATAGCGACAAAGTAAAGCACGGTCTGGGACATCTGCGTCTCAACTGTTGCACCGTTCTGAAGAAGGGGCTTTATGTAGTCGATGGGACCTACGAACAGATATCTGAGAATAGTAATCAAAAGAGCAAAGATTCCAAGAACCTTAGGCTTGAACGCCTTCATGCACTGGATGATAAGAATAAGTGTGAATACGAACGCCAAAAGCATCATAACGCTGGCAACGGAGGACAAGATCATGCCGGGGATAGTTTCAGCAAAATATTCTGCGTAGAATTCATCAACGAGCTTATCAACCTCTGCCTGAGAGCTTCCGGTAATATACTCTATCTTGAAGAAGGGAGTATTGTGGAAGAATTTAATAAAGCTGGGTGTGAGGATCGCACTGAGGAAATTGAAGATTGCCGCAACTATTCCCATTGCGCGACATTTCTTGTTTGCTATTGCTACTACAACACAGCAAGCAACTGCCAAAAGTCCGAAGATGATTGCCATTGTTGTGAGCTTGGACGAGTATTCCTCGGGGAATCCACCCTGAATCTGGAATTTTGAAAACGTTTCTGTAAAGGATTTGAAGAATTCGCTTTCCATAATTTTAATTTCCTTTCATTAAAAAAATTTTTTTATTTGTTTTTCTTTTTGAATTCCTTCATTCCGTTGGTGCTTCCGCCGTCGCAAAGCACGTCAACGCCTGCAAGGTATCCGTTTCTCTCGTCCGCAACGGTAGCGAGAGCGAAACCAAGCTCCTCGGGCTTGCCCATTCTTTCCTCTGCGGAGAAAGGAATAAGCATACCGCCGTCCTCTTTTTCAAGGTTGCCCATGTCGGTAGCTATAAGTCCGGGGCTGAGAGATACCACGCGAATACCCTTCTTGCCGTACTCAAACGCGCACTTCTTTGCATACCATACCACGAAATTCTTTGAAAGCGAGTAAGCAAAGCCCTTGCGCTGATATTCGTCCTTGGGCATGCTGCTCTTCTTTACGAGCTTTTTGAGGAACAAGTCCTCGTCTGTCTCTGCAAGAGGATAGATCTTTTTATTGATAATGAACGAGGGGAGAATGTATGCGGAGTTTGAAGAAACGTCCACGATAACGCTGCCGGGATTCATTACCTTTGAAAATTCCTGATTTACGTAAACAGTACCAAGCGCGTTTATGCGGAGAATGCTCTCCTGAGTTCCCTTCATAGCGGGGGAAACTCCTGCGGAGTTGATAACGTTCTTGACCTCACCCAAGGACGTCGCAAATGCTACAAGCTCCTTTACGCTCTCTCTGTTTGAGGTGTCGCAAGCCTTTGCGTAAGCCTCAAAGCCCAACGCCTTGAGCTGCTCAACCGCACCCTCAAGCTTAGACAAAGTTCTGCCCGAGATAACAATAATTTTGTCCTTAGGCATAAACTTGGCAGCCTCAAAGCCCATGCCGCTTCCGCCGCCGGTTATAACACATACGTTTGCCATATTGTTCTCCTTTATAAGTTTTTACAATATGATTATACATAAATTTTAACAAAATGTCAAGATGTGGGGGAAAAGTTTCGGGGTGTGAGTTGACACAAGAAAGTTTCTTTTTTGGGAGGGAAGCAAAAAAAAGAGATGCTTGTGCACAAAAGAAAAATATGCCCCGCTAAAATTTTTTCGGACATCGAGTCCTCAAAAATTTTGGGAATCAGAACTTTCAACTCGGCAAGCCGAGTTGATGCGTTCCGATTCCTCGTGCGGGGCACGCAAAAAAGTAGAGGAGATGCTTGTGCATAAAAGAAAAAGTGCCCCGCTAAAATTTTTTCGGACATCGAGTCCTCAAAAATTTTGGGAATCAGAACTTTCAACTCGGCAAG
>JAZRCL010000005.1:0-9422 GCA_045659745.1 Eubacteriales bacterium | reverse complement strand
AGGAAGAAATTTTACGATACGGACAAAGTCAGCAATATATATAGACAAATACACGAAAATAGAAACGGAGAACGGAGAATATTACAAGACCAATAGCGTCGAGGGATCAGCTGTTATTGATCTTGGTAGAGGCGTGATTATATATGTTAATGTTATTGGAAATCAGCCTGACAGAGATGAAATTTTTGAAAAACTAATTGAATACGGGCTTTCCATAAGAAATTCGGTTATTGATTGGGAAGCATCCCCTTTGATATAATGTATGGAATTTTCCCCCGCCGTGACGGCGGGGGACAGATAAAAACCTCGCGCGGCAGAGGAATATTGCAAAAAAGCGAATAACAAAAATCCGATGACGTTTGTCATCGGATTTTTCTGTTACGGGATCTTTCCCGCGTTTATTATTTTCTCGATTTTCGACCAGTTTGCCTCGTTGGATTTATAGTATTGCTCCATATATTCAACGCCGGATATGTCTTTTATAATCTGCTTATCACTACTTTCAAATTCGCATGAAAGGTAGTAAGCAAATGATAAAACGTCGCCAAATTCCTCTGTAAATTGCTCGGAGCAGGAGTTGGAGGATACGAGAATCTGGAAGGATTTTCCGTCGTCCATCTGCACCGTGTATTTAAGATTTGCATTTTCGTCGCAGGAAAAAGAATATCTGTAAACCTCGTCCCACGTGTATTCATTTGTAGTTACGAAGACCTTTTTCTTTATGGAGTCCTTGGAGACCTCGGTATAAACGCCCGAATTGAACACAAGCATTCCCAAAAGAATAACTATGCCCGCTATACCCGCGATTTTTGTGGTTTTTGTAAGCGAGAGCTTGGTCTTTTTGTTGCCGTCAATGGACTTTCCGCTCAGGAGCTTTCCGTCCTGCTTGTCACTTTTTTCCTTTGCCATGGAGGAGAAAAGGCAGACAAAGAAAATTATTTCAAATATAAAAAACGCAACAGCTATAAAGACCATCGTATGCTCACGCAGAGCAATAACCGCAATATCGGAAGCGCGAGCCGAAAAACTCAGCTTTGCCGTCAAATTCATCAGCAACGTATAAATTACCGTCAAAATAATTGAGGCAGCCGTTCCGATTATAGTCAAAAGAAAGGTATTTTTTTTCATTTTATCACCTTGATTTTATATTTTGACGGGGTTGTCACAAGAACAACCCCGTATGTTTTATCAAAGAAGTCTTATAGACTCGCAAACACCTGCGCTCTCGTCCGAGATAAGAGCCGCAGCCTTAGCCTCGCTCATCTGCTTTACAATTATGCAGGTGTACTCACCCTCGCACACAGTGGTCTGAATTTCGCCAAAGCGGGAGAGAGCAGAGTCATTTTTCAAAATAAACAGTCTGTCGCAGCAGTAGGACTCAAAATCTGCCATATCCGCCTGAGTCGCGGGAACAAAAGAGGGAAGCTGTATTTTACCCTTGTGCTCTGCGATATCAACTATATCTGCGCATACGGCGCTTGCCGTGGGAAGCTTTCCTGCGCCGGGACCGTAGAACATTACCTGACCTACCATATCACCCGAAACGAGTATTCCGTTGAACACGCCGTCAATGCTTGACAGGGGATTGGACGCGGGAATAAGTCTGGGGGATACCATACAAAGCATCTTGCCGTCAATAGATCTTGTGTGGCCTATGAGCTTAACGGAATACCCGAGTTTCTTTGCTACGTTGACCGCAGTCTTGGAAATCTTCGTAATACCCTCGGTGTGAATACTGTCGGGGCTTGCGAGCTTGCCAAAGGAAAGAGCCGCGAGAATAACTATCTTTCTTGCTGCGTCAATACCCTCAACGTCTGCCGTGGGGTTCGCCTCGGCATATCCAAGTCTCTGTGCCTCGGAGAGAACCTCGGAGAATTCCGCGCCCTCCTTGTCCATCTTGGTAAGAATAAAGTTAGTTGTTCCGTTAAGAATTCCGCTGACCTCACAGAGATTGTTGGAGGACAAGTCGTTGCACATGGGACGGATTATCGGTATACCACCACCTACGCTCGCTTCAAAGAGATAAGACACGCCGTGAGCCTTTGCAGTTTCGAGCAGTTCCGCGCCGAATTTTGCAACGACCTCCTTGTTTGAGGTGACAACGCTCTTGCCCGCCTCAAGACACGCCTTTGAAAAGTCGTAAGCAGGGTGCGAGCCTCCCATCATTTCCGCAACGATAGAGACCTCAGGGTCGTTAAGTATGATATTAAAATCGTGAATTACAAGATTCTCAAAGGGGCTTCCGGGGAAGTCGCGAAGATCGAGAATGTATTTTATATCAAGGCTTTCACCTATCTTTTTCGTTATGATATTGTTGTTTTGTGTTATGACCTCCGCAACACCCGATCCTACGGTGCCGAAGCCAAGAATAGCTATTTTTGCCATTATCAAGGGTCCTTTCAAAGTGGGGTATTTTAACGAATTAAAATAATATGAGTATATAATACCACATTTTTTTAGAAAATGCAACCATACTATTGAAAAAAAATAATATTTATGGTAAAATATCAGTAGAACCAAAAAAAGGGAGGAAATTATATGGGATCACTTGTCGGCGGTAAGCAAAACGTAAAAATTTTCGTGCTCTACCTTATGCAGAATATAAATTATCCTATGGATTATATCACTATAAACGATATCGTTATGCAGAACGATTACGTGCTTTATCTTGACTTTGCGGAGAGCTTCCACGAGATGCTTGACGCAGGACTTATTGATATTTACGGACAGAACGAGGACGGGGACGACCTTTACGTTGTCAGCTCAAAGGGAAGACTTGTTGCAACCGAGCTTCACGGAGAGATACATATGGCGCTTTTGCAGAAAAGCCTTTCCTGCGCGCTTCGTTATCTCGATTTCAGAAAGCGTGGCATAACCATATCCTGCAAGATAGAAAAAAGAGAGGACGGCAGATACGACGTTATCTGCAAGGTCAACGAGAAGAACGAGCCGATACTCACGACAACTCTCGTTGTAGATAACCTCAAGTTTGCGCAGAAGATGGAAGACAACTTCAGAGAACACCCAGAAATAGTTTACAGAGGCATAGTTTCTTTGGTTGCAGGAAATATCAACTTCTTGTTTGAATAATATATTTAATATTTCTAAAGAAAAATAGTTAACAAACTTTTAAGAATGCCAATGTGCATAATGAACAACAAAGTCAAAATTGATTGATTAAAATGCACAAGAGGGCAGGCTTTAATTTGTTCAAAACCGCCCATCAGCAGGGAGTTTTGTAAAAGTGCAACAAAAAATTGCAAAAAATAGTGTTGACTTTTGGGAAAAATAATGATACAATTAACTTGTGTATTTGTAAGCGTCATTTTTACAAATCGGTAGGAGAGAAATGAACTCGGAAAACAGAAATGCTATGGAATCCAGGGAGGAGATAATATCCCTGATTCATAAGGCAAGAGAGGGCAGCCTTGACGCCTTGGACTTTCTTAAAAGTAAATATCATCCTCTTATCGAATCGCAGGTGAGCCGTGCTTATGCCGACTATATGTCCAATCAGGACAGAGAGGACTTGTACGAGGAAGCGGTCAGCGCGTTTGTAAATGCGGTGTGTAATTACAACTGTGAAGAATCGCAGGTCGAGTTTGGACTGTACGCAAAGGTGTGCATTAGCAACAGACTTATTACATTTATCCGAAAGTACAATTCGGACGTTGTGCACGGTGTTGCATCACTTGATGAGCTTTCACAGTTCATCTCGCAGGACGGAGAGACGGATCCGCTCGAGCAGGTAATCGAGGACGAAAAGATAAGAGCTCTCGTAGATAGAATACAGAGCAATCTTTCTCCTTATGAGGCAAAGGTCTGGTGGCTTTATACGTCGGGGCTTTCCGCCAAGACAATTGCGGAGCGAGTTGGAAGCGACGCGCGTTCAGTCAATAATGCAGTTTACAGAATACGCAAAAAGCTCAGACAGATCTTGTCTGACTGATTATTTATGATAAATTCTCTAAGAGAGTTTATATATAGGCCACTATAAAAGCGGAGTGGCAGGTATCATTATCAAAAGTGAGGTATTAAAGCAATGTACGAAGAAGAAGTAAAAGTTGAAGGCGAAGTTGCCGAAACTGAAGCAGTAGAGACTGTTTATGAGGACATAGTTCTCACATGTAAGGACTGCGGACAGGAATTTACGTTCACCGCAGGCGAGCAGCAGTTCTATGCTGAAAAGGGTTTCAAGAATCAGCCCAAGGCTTGCAAGGCTTGTCGCGACAAGAGAAAGAACGCAGATAAGCCCGAGCGCGAGACCTTTGTAGCTGTTTGCAGCGAGTGTGGCGGCGAAGCAAAGCTTCCTTTCCAGCCTTCAAGCGACAGACCCGTTTACTGCAGCAAGTGTTTTGAAGCAAGAAGATCAAGATAATTGTTGTAATCTGCTATACTAACAAAAAGTTGCGCTTTTAACTTCGGTTACATATAGTTGATAAAAAATCAAAAAACGGACAAGGCAACTTGTCCGTTTTTTGCGCTTGACTTATGTTTTTTCATATGATATAATAGGTGCGATAAGCACAAAAATACAACTTTTGAGGATTTATATATGGATATTGCATTACTCATTCTTGAAATAGTGGGAACGGTCGCCTTTGCCGTCTCGGGCGCGCTTGTGTCAATAAAGGCAAAGCTCGATATGCTTGGAGTAATACTTTTGGGCATCATTACGGCAGTCGGCGGAGGAATAATAAGAGACATTATAATTGGTCGCACACCACCAGCAGTATTTTCAAGATCCTATATGATATTAATAGCTGTTGCGGTAGCGGTGTTAGTTTTTATAGTATCGTATATAAGACGTCGGAATTTCACGGAAATGCGAAAGAAGATAGAGCATATCAACAATCTTTTTGACGCGCTGGGACTTGCTGCGTTTTCGGTAATGGGAACTGAAACTGCATTTGCTTGCGGTCTTGAGGATAAGATACTTCTTTCTGTCACTCTAGGAGTATTGACGGGTGTTGGCGGGGGACTTGTACGCGACGTTCTTGTAAACGACACTCCGTACATACTAAAAAAACACGTTTATGCGCTGGTTTCAATACTTGGAAGTCTTATGTACTATATTTTAAGATTGAACCTCGGAGAGTCTATAATTTCCATAGCTGTTCCTGTTATCACGATAGTGGTTTTGAGAATGCTTGCAGCGAGATTCCGCTGGAGTCTGCCGCGCGTACATATAGAAGACGATATAAGTCAAAATAAGGGTGAGTAATCACCCTTATTTTTTTAGCGAAAAGAAAATAACCTCTTTTTCGTCCTTGCCAATGGTTTTCGTGAGGTACAAAAACGCGATATAAAAGAATACAGACAGTATAATGTGAAGCGTTATATCAAGTATCTGTCCTTTGATATCAAATATTCGAAGTGCAAAATACGCCGCGTTGGTGGCGCAGAGAATACATATCACGGGCATAAGTATTTGATGAAATATCTTAAATTTCATTTTCGTCACAGATACCATCTTCCAAAGACTCAAGAATGTATTGAGCATTTCCGTTGCGTATATAGAGATAACGTACCCCATAAGTCCCATTTTTGGAATAAGTACAAGGGCAAAAATACAGGCTGTAAACGCGTCTGCGATATTGACGTTCATAGAATAGACTTCGTGGCCCATACCCTTGAGAATGGCGTCCACGGAGCTGTCAATATACATTATGGGGATAAGCGGCGCCATAAGACGGATATATCGAGCCGCTTCCTCGCTATTATAGACGGTCGTACCAAGCCCGTAGGAAAAGAAAATCATAATTCCCGACGTGCCTATTGAAAAAATAAGCGCAAGGGTGAGTATTCTGTAGGATATGCGCCTGAGACGCTCGGGGTCATTTTGAACTCTGCATTCTGTGACCTCGGGTATAAGCAGACCCGAAAACGAGGTAATAAAAGCCGAAGGGAAAAGTATGAGAGGCATTACCATGCTGTGCAGAATACCGTACGACGCGAGTGCAGCCGACCAGGACTTTCCGCTCGCTTTAAGCCCTTTTGGAATAAGTATATGCTGGACTGTAGTAAGTCCCGACCTTAAACACGCGCTTATGGTGACGGGAACAGTTATAGAAAGCAGCTTTTTTGTGATTTTGCTTTCTGCATCTTGAGACAAAGAGGGGGATTTTAGATTTTTTTTACTGTCATACTTGTATAGAATAAATACAGCAAGCAAAGAAAAAAATTCAGCAAGTACCGCGCCAAGCACCAGCGCGATACAGGCATACTCCGCGCCTCTGCGAACAAATTTCGTCAGGAATATGATGGTAAGAACAATCTTTATTCCTTGAGCAATTATCTGTATCAGCGAGCTTGCGCGAACGCGCTTGACGGCAGTAAAATATCCAGACAGGCACGAGCATAAAGAGACAGGAACAAGTGATAGCGCAAGTATCTTCAGTGAGCGTATAACTCTTGTATCGCCAAGCATGTTCTCGCCGAGCATATTCGACAGAGAAAAGAGCAAAACAGTTGCCGCAAGGCTTGATACAAACGCGCATACAAGCGCTTTTTTTGCGGTCTTGCGCGCAAGCCCTTTGTCACCAACACCCATAGCATCAGATACCGCTCGCGTCGTGCCAAGATTTATGCCCGCGCATCCAAGAGTCACCGCAAACGCATAAATTCCGCCCATGAGTGAATAAAGTCCCATAGCCTCCGCGCCCGCAGTGTTGGACACGTAAATATTAAAAGCCACGCCCACGCCGCGAATTATCAGCGCCGTGGCGGTAAGCGATATAAAATTCAGAAAAAATCTCCTTGTTCTTGATGACATATTACAAGCCTTTCGCATATCATTTATATATCAAATATATGACGCGGAAAAAATTTTATGATTTTACAATATGCATTAGCAATATGCAAGCATTGTAATATTATATTAGAGAAATCGGTCTTTCCGAAATTTATTTGCTATGGAGGTGTAATTATGAGTGTCTATGCTTGTGCGCTTTGCGGATATGAGTATATCGAGGACGAGGGCGACGCGGCGGGCGGTATAGCGGAGGGCGTTGAATTTGAGGATATTCCAAGTTATTGGGTATGTCCCGTATGCGGTGCGGCTAAGGACGAGTTCGAGCCCGTATATCCCGACGAGGATTGACTAACAAAAAATCCGACTCCTGAGAGTCGGATTTTTGTTTTATAATTATTCACTTCTGAGCGCTTCAACAGGATCCTTCTTTGCGGCAGAACGGGAGGGAATAAGTCCCGCTATTAGAGTAAGTCCCATACTTATCGCAATAAGTATGAACGCCGCTGCGGCGGGAAGCACTGCCTTAACGTTGGAGAAGCCTGTCAACGCCTGAATAATAGCGTTTGTGGGTATACAGAGAAGGAGAGTTATGAGTATGCCGAGTATTCCTGCGCAGGTACCGATAATAAAGGTTTCTGCATTGAATACGCGGGATACGTCCTTCTTGGATGCACCAATCGCACGGAGAATACCAATCTCCTTGGTTCTTTCAAGAACAGAGATGTTTGTGATTATTCCAATCATTATAGAGGATACCACAAGGGAGATGGCAACGAATGCGATAAGAACATAGGATATAACGTCGATTATAGTGGATACGGATGACATCATAGTTCCAACGATATCGCTGTACTGGAGCTGATCCTTTTCCTCAACGGAGTTGTTATAATCGTCAATAAATTTCTCAACGTACTCCTTAGACGCAAAGTCCTTGGCGTAGAAATTTACAGACGCGGGCGAAGCCTTTTGGGCGTCGTCGAGAGTCTCAAGCACGCTATCGTAGGTTGCATCTATTCCAGGAGCCATTTTGTAAAGGGTTTCTTCCATTTCGACAAACATATCGTCAGGCATTGCGTAGAGAAGAAGAGAGAATATCTTGTCGTTTACCTCAAGGTTCATTATAAGATCGTTCATCTCATCGTAAACCTCTGTCATCGTGTCGGTGTCCGCATAGTCAACGAAGCCGGGCATACCGCTGAGCGCCATCATACCCATCATTGCCTGCGGTCCTGTTAGAGTGGGGAGAGTTTGCGCGAGATTATCTTTGGTAAACTCAACACCTGTCTGCGCGGAGAGCATGCCGCAGAGAATAGCAACCATGGTGTCGTTTGCCTCGTTTATTGAGCCGACGAGCTTTTCATAAGCTTCGGTCTGTTCCTCGGCAGGAAGTGTGCCCATAGTCATCATAAGTGTTTGCGCAGTGACTGGAGCAGAAAATTCAGGGTGATTATTATTGATTTGAGCAACTACATCCTCAACCGCATCAGGACCCGCAAGAGTAGTCAATCCGGGAACACCCATGGCAATTACAAGGGGCATAGTTTCCATCTTGTTAAGAATGGGGATAAGTGTTGTGATATTTTCAGCCGTTACCTGAATACCGCCCGTCATACCCGATATTGTGGTAAACACTCTGTCACAACCCGCAGAATTTTGAGCACTCGCAGAGGTGATTATTTTTGTCAGGAGCTCTGCCTGCTGCTCCTCATCAATAAGCATGAACATAGTGTTTATGTTTGCTCTCGTAACGTTCAAGAGGGCGGAGGTATCCTCTGAACTCGTGATATAATTCGTCATATATGCGTAGAACATATCCATGGTTGCCTTATCAACCTTATCGATAAGCTCCTGAATGTTCTCGCGAGTGTAAGCTGTTCTTTCAAACTTAAGACCCGTAAGAACGTTTACAGTGGGGGTTTCCTTTTGCTGATTTATGACCTCACTGTCTTCATTCTTTTCGAGAATATAATTTGTGAGAGCCTTGGTGTATCCAACTGCTCCCGAGATAGAGGTCGCGGTGGCATCAACTTTCGGACGGACAATTCCGACAATCTTAACATCCATGCCGTTTTCGGCAACAAATTCTTGCTGATCGTATCCGGGATATTCTCTTATATCAATCCAGCTGCTGTACTGCTTACCGTTGACGGTATAGCCCTTTGATGCGTCTGGATTTTTCTCAAAGAAATCAGACGTTGTAAGTAGCTTGAACTTCATGTTGAGAATGTCCTCGTAGGTGTACGGGGGGAGATCCTCGGGATTATATTTTCCGTTTTGGAGATCCTGCATTTCCTCCTCTATATTATCAGGATCAAGAATACCGAGCATATAGAGAGTCATTTTACTTATCTGGTTATTGGAGTTTACAACAAGAACCACCTCGTCAGCGGCGTCTTTTGCGGGCCAATTACCTGCTACGACCTCATACTGCTGATCAAGAAGCTCTTGATTGTCTATCATTTCGGAGAAAACGTTGATGGATGAACCACCCATTTCCATCATCTCGCTCATTCCCGAAAATGCCTCGCCCATATGCTCAAATACGACTTCCATTCCAACCTTTACCGTGCCGTTTGCGGTGTTGAAGACCTGAAGATTGTAGTCGTACGTGTACTGAATATCGCTGACGTACTCGTCAAGTGACTCTCTGTTCGCGTCAATATGCGCC
>JAZRCL010000004.1:0-3009 GCA_045659745.1 Eubacteriales bacterium | reverse complement strand
GCATCCTCGGGGCGATTGGTGTTTCGAATGTTTATCGGAATCCCCGCGTTTCTTACAGGGAATATAGCGTCCTCGTGGAGCACTGTCGCGCCCATGTACGAAAGCTCGCGAAGCTCGCGGTAGGTGATAGTCTCAATAGCGCGGGGATTGCTAATTATTCTGGGGTCAGCCATCATAAAGCCGGAAACGTCTGTCCAGTTCTCATAAAGATCTGCTGCGCAAGCGCGCGCCACGATAGAGCCCGTGATGTCCGAGCCGCCGCGAGAGAAGGTCTTTACCGTGCCGTTGGGCATTCCGCCGTAAAAGCCGGGAATGACCGCGTACTTGTGCGCCTTAAGCTCCTCGGAAAGCATTCTGTGTGTCAGCTCCTCGTCAAAGGTTCCGTTGTCGCGGAAGAAGATGACGTTTTCTGCATCTATAAAGTAGAAGCCGAGATATTTTGCAAGGATAAGTCCGTTGAGGTATTCGCCGCGGCTTGCCACGTAGTCACGTCCTGCGCTGTGGAGCATTGCGTTCTTGACGTATTCAAGCTCGCCAGAAATATCAAAATCAAGACCAAGGTCGCAAATAATGTCCTTATATCTCTGGCATATAGCCGCGTAATAAGAATCTATTGCTTCTTTGGGAGCGCGGTTTTTGATGAGGTCGTAGCATGTGTAGAGCATATCTGTGACCTTTGTGTCGGCAGAGAATCGCTTGCCGGGCGCAGAGGGAACTACGTATCTACGGGAGGGGTCTGCCTTAACTATACTTGCGACCTGACGGAAATGTTCCGCGTCTGCAAGAGATGAGCCTCCGAATTTTACTACTTTTACCATTGTATATATCCTTTCGGAATGAATTTCTTAATTATAGTATTATAATTATATGAAATATAAGGGATTTTGTCAATACCTACAAGAAAAAATTTAGCGCTTAAAGCTTGTTTTCGCAACGGCACGAGTTGACAAATTTACAGATGATGTGTTATAATTCATATAGCAAAAATACAGATCAAGGGAGATTTATTATGCACGACGAATTGACTAAGGTTGACATAAAGAAAATGCAAGAGGAGATAGACTATCGCGAGGGAGTTTTGCGCCCGAAATTTCTCGCCGAGGTACAGAGAACCCGCGAGTTTGGCGACCTTTCCGAAAACGCGGAATATAAGGAAGCCAAAAGGGAAAAGAACCACAACGAGAGCCGTATCCGTTATCTTAAGAATATGATTTTGACCGCAAAGGTCATTGACGTGGAGGAAAAGGCTGACGCGGTCTGTCTGTTCGACACGGTGGATATTTATATCGAGGAGGACGACGAGGTCGTCTCGCGTAAGCTCGTGACAACGCTCCGCCAGGACGCGCTCAAGGGACTGCTCAGCAAAGAGTCGCCGCTTGGCAAGGCTCTGCTTGGCAAAAAGGTTGGGGATCGCGTGTGTGTTAAGGTCAACGATAATTATAGCTACTACGTAGTTGTAAAAGGCATTACCAAGGGCGTTGACGACGAGGATATACCGATAAGCTCGTATTGAGATTTTATCGGCAGAGAAAAAAGCAGGCGGATGCCTGCTTTTTTTGTTAAAATCCCGTACAGTCTGAACACACATACCAATTATCATTTGCGTCCTTGTGACAGATTACGTTAATCTGGCGCAAAAATGGCACTCGAAATGATATTTTAGCGGAAGTTTCTTCATTACCGTGGCGGTCAATTGTAGTTTCAATGGAATAAGAGGTAAATTTAATATCGTTCTCATCTATGCCGAGGTCCTTGAATTTTTGACTCTCGACAAAATATGCGTATGCTAATTGATATTCCTCTCTCTGCTTTTGCTTTTCAAGTGAATGCGCGGTGGCGGTGTGTAATGCTCCAACAAAAAGCACTGCTCCTAAAACAATAGCTGAAATAATGATGATTGTCTTTTTCTTGCTTTTCTTTTTTTCTTTTTTTGGAGGGGGGGAGTAGCTATTGATATCTTGGAAGCTAATATCTCCTTCTAAAGTGTTATCTCGTGGGGTAATGACTTTTTTTGGAACAACAACCGTGCGTGCGACAAAATCGCCGATAGAAAAGCCCGATATCAGCATAACGATTGCGTCTGCTTCACAAGCCATCAAGAATAAATTGCGTAGCAATCGCTTTAATGGCTTTGCATTTGCGCCTGTTTGCTTATCAAGTATTACCAATCCAAATATTCTTTTTCCAATAGACCTGCCAAACAGAAAGTCGCGCATCATAAAAAGTGCGGGATAAGATAGTATAAAAATCAATAGTATGGGAGTGGGTATTGTTATGCCTGATTCCTCAAAAATGAATAATACAATACCGGAAAAGAGTATCACCAAAAATCCTATTAAATTCCAATCTATAAGCCATGCAAGCAAACGCCTGATTTTCACACTTGCACGTGAGTGAGATTCCACCCTTACAAGATACTCATAACGCTCGTTTATTTTTTGTATAGCCTCGGGGCTTAAAACTTCCTTCTCCAGAAACTCACCCGCCATAAGATCCTCAGGGGTGACGTCCAAGATTTGAGCCAATTTGAAGAGCATTTCGGTTCTCGGTTTAGATGTCCCGTTTTCCCATTTGGATACAGCCGCAGGAGTTATTCCCAATTGCTCTGCTATATCCGCTTGAGTGAGTCCTTTTTTCTCGCGCAGACGGCATACGAAATTTCCAAATTTGTAGTCGTTCATACAAGTTCTCCTTTCTGCCGGATCTCAGTTAAATTATACAATAAATCGGGCGGTAAGTCAACAAAAACCATGTTGAATATTAGTTGATATTTGATTTTGGAGGGAAATTTGGACTTTGTGGGTGATCCACATGAATCCACCATCCCCCACAAACAAAAAGACCCAAGCCGTAAGGCTTGGATTTCAAGTAGTGGATTCGGACCCTCACAAAGCTGCGCTTTGTGGGTGGTCCTTAGAAGACACCAGACCTCACCAAACACAAAAGGCACCCTGATGGGCGCCTCTTGTGTTTGGTGGGGGAGGGGGGATTCGGGCCACCGAAGGCAGT
>JAZRCL010000003.1:0-26343 GCA_045659745.1 Eubacteriales bacterium | reverse complement strand
GGCCGTGGGTTCGAATCCCGTCACTCCGACCAAAAAAAAAAGAGAGGGTTTAACCCTCTCTTTGTTTTTTGGTCTGTGCGACGGGCAAGAGAAACCACACACATAAAACCGCAAGGTTTTATGTAAAGGTTCGAATCCCGTTTTTAACTTATGAAAAACGCAAAGAGAGGCATAGCCTCTCTTTTTTTGCGTGGTCTGTGCGACAGGCAAGAGAAACCACACACATAAAACCGCAAGGTTTTATGTAAAGGTTCGAATCCAGTTTCTAAATTTTTGTAAACATAAAAGAGAGGGTTAATCCCTCTCTTTGTTTTTTATATATTTTTTTTCGCCAGCTTTTTGAGTAGCTCGGAGAGGGGAACTATGAGCAGTCCCGCAAGCAGATTCCCAACGCCGTGGATTATATCAAAGGGCAATCCAGATGCTACCCACGCAAGAGTCTGCTGAAAATCAAACCCGAACATAAGCGCTTGCGCGGGGGCGTAGAGAATGCCAAAGGCGAGTCCGTGCAGACAGCACACGGCAGGATAGACGATACACGCTACTATTCGCGGCATTTTCTTTGGTAGCAGCATTGTCACACCCCAAAGAATAGCCCATATATACAGATACGGTACCCACCACATAGAAAATCCCGAATACAAGCCATACACCATGACGTAGACATAAATAGGTATCAGAGCCTTCCAGCGAAAGGTGAGGGTATATACCATCGTCAACATTCCGAGCAGGTGAATGTTGGGCAACAGCTCCATAATTATGTCTGAGCAAGCCATAATAGTTCCAAGCATTGCAAATATACATATTTGCAGAATGATCTTGAAATAACTTTGTTTTTTCTTGCCCTGGCGCTTAGAATCTTTCATATACTATCTCGTAATGCTCTCCGTCTGAAATTTCTGTGGACTCGACACCCTGCAACAGATACTCGCCGTCCTTGTAGAACGCCCAATAGTAATTGCCAGCCTTTTCGTCTAATGTCATTCCGTTTACAGTCTTAACGTAAAGACCGTACGGGCCGTCCTCACCTGTAATAAGCTCGTGCTCCATGAGCGCGTCGCCAAGTGTTTCTTTATCAGTTTTGATAGTGAAGGTGACAGATTGCTCCTCAACCTTTACTTTAACCTCAATAGTTTTTTCACCCTTGCCGAGCTTGGTGTCTTTGAGATACGTTGCATTTTCCCAAAGTCCGCTTGCATCTACCTTGCTGACGCAGGATACAAGGCATAGCACAAAAACAAGCGATAGTGTGATACAAATAATAGAGTTAATTGTTTTTTTCATAATTTTTGATCCCTTCGTGTTTTAATAATTTCACGAAAAGAATAAAATAAAAGCGCCCTCCACGGAGCGCATGCAAAACAAGATTTGAGACACCCTGCCTGTATCCCAAATCAATATCGCATCTCTCCACTTGCCCAAGAGACTTCTATCAGTCACAGAACGATAAGCATTCCGACTTAACATCTGCTTTTGCAGATGAATTACGGTAATGGCTGTTGCCGCGGATTTACACCGCGATTTCCTTATCCCCGAGAGCACCGTCTTGCAGTGCGCCCGACAACGAAAGTCAAGCTTTCGATGAGCTGTGTTTATTCCTTTGTGTAATACTATCATATCACATTTTTATATATTTTTCAAGGCTTTTCGCAAAAATTCACAAAACAAAAGGATGGGAAAATCCCATCCTTTTGTTATCACGACGCAAGCATCAAAAGCAGCCACACGATAAAGAACGCCGCGCTGATTATGCCTATAGTGATCAGCATTGGTCCTATCATAAGCTTAACGGTAGTAAAATATGTGTGAAGCGAGTCCTTGAACTTATTTCCGGTATAATTTCCGTTATTATTTGCTTTATTTGTCGTATTATTTTTGCTTGAGTTGGGGCGAGAGCCAAACGCGCGAGGGCGTGTGGCGTCTATCCCCGACATATCCGCAATAGTCGAGCCGTCGTCAATATAGACGACCTTTTTCTTTTTGTTTTTCTTTTCCTTACTCATAAGCTTTAGTCCTGAGAGTATAGATGACAAGCAGCGAAATGTCCGGGCTCGTATTCCTTATACTTGGGACAAACGTGCTTACAAATTTCTTTAGCGTGAGGGCAACGCGTATGGAAACGGCAGCCCTTAGGCGGATTTGCAGGCGAGGGAATATCTCCCGAGAGAACTATTCTGTTCATCTTGACGTCGGGATTAGGGTTGGGTATAGCCGAGAAAAGCGCCCTTGTGTAGGGGTGAAGGGGATTTGAGAAAATCTCCTTTTTATTTCCAAACTCAACCATTGAGCCAAGATACATAACGCCTATCTTGTCTGAAATAAACTTAACGACTGAAAGGTCGTGAGAAATAAACAGATAAGTAAGTCCCATGGATGCCTGAAGCTCTTTGAGAAGATTGATTATCTGCGCCTGAATTGATACGTCAAGCGCGGATACGGGCTCGTCACAGACCACAAGCTTGGGATTTACCGACAATGCTCGCGCGATACATATTCTCTGGCGCTGACCGCCCGAGAACTCGTGGGGATATCTCTCGTAGTAGTAATCACGGAGTCCGCATCTTTCCATAAGATTCATAACATAATCCTTGACCTCTGACGGAGGAACGATATTATGTACCTTGACAGGCTCGGAGAGAATGTCTCCTATCGTGCTTCTGGGGGGCAGGGAGGAGTAGGGGTCCTGGAATATTATCTGCATCTGCGTGCGTATGGGACGCATCTGCGCGGACTTGTAATTAGTTATATCCTGACCGTCAAAAATTATCTGACCGCCGCTGGAGGGGTGGAGCTTGAGGATGGTTCTGCCCATAGTTGTCTTACCGCATCCCGACTCACCAACGATACCAAGCGTCTCGCCTGGCTTGAGCTTGAAGGACACGTCGTCAACTGCTACAAGCTCCTGCTTAACCTTTCCAGTGAGGGATTTCTTTATGGGGAAGCACTTGCGAAGATGTCTTACCTCAAGCAGTGCCTCGGTATCAAAGGGACGAGCATAGTCTGCCTCAATAGTAGCTTTGCGCTCCTCTGCCTGCTTTTTTGCCTCTATCTCGTCGTCGTACACAACGGAGGTTGTGGCTTCTTCATTGATATTATTCAATTTTTCTTCCATATTAAACCTCCTCCTCGTCGTTATACAAATGGCAAGCTACAAAGTGAGTGGGGCTTACCTGTACCATTCCGGGATAGTCGCCTGAGCACTTGTTCTTACACATAGAGCATCTTTCCTTAAAGAAGCAATGCTTTGGCATATTTACAGGGTTGGGAACGTTTCCGGGAATGTTAAAGAGTGTATCGTCATCCGAGTCCATAGTGGGCTTGGATTTCTGCAAGCCTATCGTGTAGGGGTGCAGGGGATTGTTGAATATTTCTCTGACAGTACCGCGCTCAATTACGCGTCCTGCGTACATTACGACCACGAAGTCTGCCATTTCAGCGATAACACCAAGGTCATGAGTGATAAGAAGAATAGAGCCGTCAATCTTTTTCTTGAGGTCACGGAACAGATCGAGAATCTGCGCCTGAATAGTCACGTCAAGAGCGGTCGTGGGCTCGTCCGCAATAATAAGACGTGGGTCGCATGCAAGAGCCATAGAGATCATAACACGCTGTCTCATACCTCCCGAAAGCTCGTGAGGATAGGACTTATACACGCGCTCGGGAGCGGCGATTCCAACAAGACTCAGCATTTCAAGCGAGCGGCGCTTTGCCATTTCGGGAGTGGCGCCGGGGGTGTGAATGAACACGACCTCGTCAAGCTGATTACCTATTGTGAATACCGGATTAAGAGAGGTCATAGGCTCCTGGAATATCATAGATATCTGACGTCCGCGGATTCTGTGAATCTCATTCATGGGCATCTCGGCAATATCATAGACCTTTTCTTCCATCTCATACTCGGGAACGCCTGATGCGTTCGTTATGTATGCGGGAACTCTGACGGGCTTTCCGTCCTTACCTATAATATTATTTCCGTCCTTGTCCTTCTTATTTTCAAAGAGGATCTTGCCGTTGGGCTTACGCTTGAAGCGGGGGATCGGGTTGCCGAACTCGTCGCGCTTGTAGTCGTAGGACTTAAAGCGAATGCTACCAGAATATATCTGGCCCTGAGGGCCCTGAAGCAGTCTCATTATAGACATACTTGTGACGGATTTTCCGCATCCCGACTCGCCAACGATACCAACCGTGGCGCCCTTGGGAATTTCAAAGGAAACCCCGTTTACCGCCTTAACGACGCCCTGATCTGTGAAAAAGTAAGTGTGAAGGTCTTCGATCTCCAAAATGTTTTTGTCGTCCTTCATTTTAGTGACGAATACGCTCTCGTCAACCTTTCTGTACTTCTTTTTCTCAAGAGCTTTCATTACCTTAGCGTTTGCCTTGGCTATCGCGCGGATCTCCTTGTTTGAGAGGTAATGCTTGTCGGAGCTATTAGCTTTTTTATTCAGTTTGCTCATATATTACCTCCTCATCTTGGGGTCAAGGGCGTCACGCAGACCGTCGCCGATAAAGTTGAATCCAAGAACGGCGATGATAATGCAGATGCCGGGAGGGCCCCATACGTTGAAATAGTTGGAAAGAATATCAGGGTTCTTTGCCGCGTTGATCATAGTACCCCATGCAGCGTACTGCTCGGGAGCGCCTAGACCAAGGTAGGAAAGGGAAGCCTCGTACAGAATCATACTACCAAGGCTCAGAGTCATAGAAACTATGAGCTGAGGCATTACGTTCGGGATGAGATGCTTGAATATCTTTCTTCCCGTAGAATATCCCATTGCCTCTGCTGCAACCATATATTCCTGTTCGCGAAGCGAGAGTATCTGACCGCGCACAAGACGTGCAGTTCCAGACCAGGAGATGAGCGTTAAGAAGCCCATCAACCAGTATATCTTATATTGATAGTCGAACATGGACATACCGCCCTCGCGCAAGCCGTCGATAATAGTTCCGACGATAAGCAGAATGGGGAAGCCGGGCAGACACATAAGAATATCGCATATTCTCATTATGATGTTATCAACAACACCGCCGAAATATCCTGCGATGCCGCCGAAAATAATTCCAAGGAAGGTAATGATAAATACCGCCATAAAGCTTATTGTAAGCGATATTTTACCGCCGTTCATAAGTCTGGCAAGTACGTCTTTACCCGTACTGTCCGTGCCAAGAGGATGCTCTGTGTTGGGCTTTGAAAGCATATTATCGGTAAGATTTGTTTCAATTACCTGATAAAAGCCGTGAGTATTTCCGTTCTCGTCGGTGTATTCAACCCACTTTGTCGCATATTCGGTCTTACCCGTTTTGTCAATTTCTGTGGGGGACACTCGATAGAACAGAGGACCGATCCAACAGAAGATAAAGAGCGATACTACCATTATAAGACCGATAACACTAAGTCTTGAGCGGAAGAAGCGACGAAGCACCATCTGCATGGGTGACATCAGCTTGAGCGTTTGCTCGTGCGTTGCTTCTACAGGGGCGACGGTTTGTGTGTTTTCCTGAATTTCCTGATTTTCGGTTATTTCAAGATCAAGTTCTTTGTTTTCCATACCGCACCTCCTTATTCCAGCTTAACTCTCGGGTCAACTACCGCGTACATAAGGTCTGCAAGCAGAACGCCTATAACGCTGAGCAGCGCCAAGAACATATTGTAGCCCATTATAAAGGGAATGTCTGCAACAAGCATCGCTTCAAACGCCTTGTTTCCTATACCGGGAAGTCCGAATACCTGCTCAGTAATAATCGCACCCGAGAACAGACCGGGAAGAAGTCCGGCCAAGGACGTTACAAGAGGAATCATCGTGTTTCTGAAGGCGTGCTTGTAAATAACAACCTTTTCCTTAAGACCCTTAGCTCTAGCTGTACGTATGTAGTCGGAGTTGAGGACCTCAAGCATGTTTGTACGTGTCATTCTCATTCGTCCGCCTATACTGAGTATAACGACTGTGAGTATAGGGATAAATAAGTGCCACATCTGGTCAAGGAGAAGAGCGAAGCCCGACAGATCCTTTGACGCGTCCACAAGTCCCGAGGCGGGAAACCACCCAAGCTGAATAGCAAATATATTCTTCAGCAGCTGCCCAAAGAAGAACGAGGGGAGTGAAATACCAATCATTACAAGCACCGTGACGATATAGTCGCGAATGGAGTACTGATGAGTAGCGGCAGTCACGCCGAGGGGAATTGCGATCAAAAATTCAAAAATAGTAGCAATAAGAGCGACCGCAAATGAAACGCCCATATGGTCCTTGATAACGTCGATAACGGGAACGCTGTACTTGAAGCTTTCTCCAAAATCAAATCGGAGAAGCTTTCCAAGCCAGGCGAGGTATCCCTCGAATATGTTTGTATCAAGACCGTAGGTCTTCATCATTGCGTCAATCAGCTCCTGAGACGTTTCAGCACCCGTCGTGGTAATAGAAGAAAGCTTCTGTGTGACGAAGTCAACAGGCATACATCTGATAAGAACGTAGATTATCAGAGAAACGCCAAACAATATGAGTATAGAAAGCGCAAGTCTTTTAATTATATACTTTATCATAGCATCCTCCGATTACTTATTTTTTAACGCGTAGTAAGCGTCAAGGTCTTCTTCGTCGATCTGATCGATGGGAATTATGTATCCGCGTTTTTTCTTTTTCTTACAGATTATCACGGCAACCGTCGCACCAACTACAACTACCGCCGCGCCAATTGATATTCCGACAATAGCTCCCGAGCCCGTTGTGCCGCCTACGTTTTCGTTAAATTTGATCTCCCAGATTCTGTCAAGGGGAGATGAGTAGGGGTTGATCTCTGTGGGGAAGGAGGTGGAGTCGATCACGTTTGCATTATACGCGTAAAGCTGCTTTCTCTGATAAACGGGAAGCTCGACTGCAAGGTCAAGAACGTATCCCATAGCCTCTTCGTAAAGCGCAGTACGGTCAGCCTGAATATCTGTCTCACGCGCGTCGTCAATAATCTCACTCATATTATTGAGGATATCAATCTCCATCCAGTATGCACTTTCGTTGGCAAGTATCTGATTGTATCCCCACGCCTTTACACTGGACGCGTTTGAGTTTTTGTGATATACCTGATACATATCGGGGTCAACCGTAGTACCCCAAGCCGCAGCCCATACCGCAAGAGAGCCTGTGGAAAGCTTAGTCAAAGCTTGCGTATCTGCGACTACCTCAACGTCCCAGCCGCACTGATTAAGAAGCTTTGCGGCAGTTTGGAACACCTGATACGTCGGGTGGTCGGTAAGGTCAGAGCCTGCAATAGTGAATGTGACCTTAAGATCTGCATCGGAGTAGCTCATTGTATGGTTGTATGCCTGCGACATAAGCGACTTGATATTCTCAAGTGCCTTTTCCTCGCTGAATTTGATATAAGGATAGGAATGACCGTTGGTCTGCTTGTTGTTTCCACTGTCATCCTTAGGATAAGCCCAGCTTACCGTGGACATAGGCCAGAAGATCTGCTCTGCCGTACCTGC
The DNA here is from genome assembly GCA_045659745.1 of Eubacteriales bacterium. Classification (GTDB taxonomy): domain Bacteria; phylum Bacillota; class Clostridia; order Oscillospirales; family CAG-272; genus SVTX01. The sequence continues at coordinate 18,866 of JAZRCL010000003.1, read as the reverse complement.
ATCGTAATACTGAAGCGCAAGATTTGTATCCATAGCCGCCATAATAGCGCGACGAAGATATATATTGGGAATTCTTCCTGCATTGATACCTATATAACCGTATCCCAGCTGGTCAACCGCGATCTGCTCGTAGCCCTCCGACTTGATGCGGTCGAGGATGACAGCGTTTTCCTTGGTGAGCTGGGGTGTTACGTAATGAACGGTACCCGACTGAAGCATTGTCAGCGCGTCGTTTGTGGGAACTATCTGATAACGCACCTTATCAATGTTGACGTGGTAATCAATGGTGGAATCCTCGGGCAGGCTTGCCTCAAGGCTTTCCTCAAAGTAGGGGTTTGACTTGAAGTAAACAACGTTGCTGCTGAAGAACTCGGTTCCTGTGACCTCGTCCTCATTCTTGTTATTAGTCGCCATATACGCACCCGCGCCCATAGGAACTGTCACGTTTCTGTGGGACTGAATTACGTCGGTCATAAAATCAAAGCTACCGTAGGCAACGCCGAAGTTATTAGCCTTAATATCCACGGTATAGCCCTCAGCGTAATAGTGCTGGGGAGCGACTGCAAAGGAGAAGTTCCATACTGCCTTGGGGTCTATTCCGTTGATCTTTATCTGAAGCACGTCATATTCGTCAGCATTCTTGGGAGTTCCGTCCTCGTTGTGCTCGTGAGCAACCTTGTAGGTGTTGCCGTTTACCTCAACCTGTTCGGTGTTTGTGGTGTGGCCGAGGGAAACTATACCTGAGATGTTGGGGAAGGTCATCATGCCGTCAGCGGTATTTTCCTTGAGTATGATCTCCTTCGCCTTTGCCATATACTGCGTCTGAAGCTCCTGCGCTGTTGCCCATGCGGTGAGGATAATGTGAAGCTCGTTGTTTATTTTAGAGTCGTAAACGTATTTTACAGCAGCTTCCTTTGTGGTTATAGTGCTGGGGTAATTTCTGTGAACCTCAACTATAACGTTCTTATCAGCCTCGGGCTTGCCGTCCTTGTCACCGAACTTGACTGTGACGTAGCCTTCCATATACATAAAGGAGGTTATTTCATCAAATCCGTGTGACTTGTAAGGCTCTTCGGTATAAGCTGCTTTTGCACTTTCATAGTCGGATTCAAGTTCCTTGTGGAAAAGCTCAAGGGTCTTATCATAGTCCTTTATAAGCTGATCTACGGTCACGGACGAGAGGTCGTCTGAAACTGCCTGCTTATAGCCGTCTGAGAGAGTCCAATTCTTCAGAGCCTCTCTCATTTTCTCCTCAGTGGTGGAGTAGTTGCCTGAGGGGGTTCTTGCAACCTGCTCAAATACGTTTATAAGCTCTTTAATACGGTTATTAGCGCGGTTTCTTGCGGCGTTTGTGAGCCATTCGTCACCGCTGGCACCGCCGGAAAGGTTTTGCTGAGTTCTGTACTGTGACAGACCCATAATGTCTGTTGAGTACATTGTGGATGAGCCCGTATAGACGGGGTCAAGATAAACGTACATATTGAATAGCACGTCCTCAATGGTGAGAGGCTCACCGTCGGAGAACTTAATGCCGTTTTTAAGTACGAACGTATAAGTCGTCACACCCGTTTTGTCGGGGTTTTCGCTTTGCTCTGTGCTGTCGTAGCTTGAAGCGTAGTCAAGCGTGACTACGGCCTGGTTAGGGCCGTAAGCCACGGTTGCGTCGCCTTTCTCGTCGATTCCGGACGTCAGCATACCTATCTGAGTCATGGAAACTATTGTTCCGTCCGACGCGCTTGTTGAATAGAAGGGATTAAACAGACCGTCAAGATTATCAGTCATAATAACGAAAGCCTGATTTCCGCTTCCTCCACAGCCAGAAAGCACCGAAATGACACCGAGCAGCATAACGATACACAGTATCAATGAAATGATTTTATTCTTCATTTTCTGCCTTCTTTCTTTAATATACATAAATTTTAACTGCCCGAAATTATGGATACGACGCCGTCCTCGTCAACTATAAGCTCAAAGGACGTATTTTCGTCATTTTGCTTTTGAACGGTTATTTCGTCAACATTAATTCCGGTCACGTCTCCGTTACCGATAACAGTCTTAACGGTGAAATTGTTGCTACCCGCAAGAGCAGAGCAGTTGTCTCCGAATACCAGCTTGCCGCTGACGCTTACGTTCTCAAATCTTGCACCGTTGTTTGCGGTACCTGCAATAAGACCAAAGGTCGCATCCTGTGCAACTGCCATAAGGTCAATGGTATGTGTGATATTCTCAAACTTAACGTTTTCAATATATGCACCCTCGCCAAGAGAAGCAAAGAGTCCGTTTGTAAGAGAGCTTCGGGACGTGCTCTCAAATGATATGTTGCTGATCTTGTGCCCGTTGCCAAAGATCTTACCGTTAAACTTGCCGTTGAGGAAGGTAGAGGGCCATTCAGAGCCGCTGAAATCAAGATCGGAATACAAATAGTAATATCCATCTGTATCGGCATTCTTGATCAGGTCTTCCACAGAGTAGATCTTGTAGATCTTGCCCTCCTGCCATTCGGTATAGAGCTTTATTGTAGGTGTGAGAGACGTTGCGGTTGCCTCGTCCCATTCACCCTTGATGATCTTTTTGTTTCCATCTTCAGTTGCTTCTACCTTTTTCATAGTATCAAGGTAGCAGATAGAATCAGGATCAAGCGTATATCCGTCTCTTGTGGGGAAGTTATCCATAGAGAGTGATACGTCGCCCTCGTGCCATTCGGGAATGGTGAGGCTCAAAGCGGATACAGTAGAAAGCAGATAACTGTTTCCGTCTGAGTCGAGAGTATAAATTTCAAAGTTGTAGTAGGGAACCCAAGCCGCGTAAAGAGTGAGGACACTGTTGTTGGCAGAATATTCTGCGTTTGCGTCAATGGAGATTCTGTCATTCTCAAAATCCCACTTGCCCGAATAGGTGTAGCCAGCCTCGGGATTGTTTTCATCTATGGGAGTTCTCTCGGTGTACCATCCGGCAAGGAAATAGCCGGGCTTTGTCACCTGAATGATGTTGTTTTTATCTCTTCTTGCGTCATCGGGAGCGAGAAGCTTCAAGCCGTCCTCGCCGATGCTTGCAGGGTTATAAAGGTCGATTATAGAGGAGTCGCTACCCTTAAACGTACCGCCGTTTGTATCAAAGGTGACGCTCACGGTATAGCCTTCCTTTTCATAGGTGTCAAAATAGCTCTTGTTGCCGTTGATTATAGCAACTACTACTCCGACAGTCAGTGCAACGGCAGCTGCCACTGCGCAGCAGATAAGAATTAACTTGCGTCTTCTTTCGGGACGTCCGTCAGAGATGTAGCCCTTCGTAATATCGTCAAAGTCAACGGGCTTGTCAAATACCTTCTTTTCAAAGGGTATTTCGGGAATATCCTCCGCGGATACGTTATCAGCCACGTCATCTGCCTCTGTATTTTCTTCGTATTGAGCTACAACAACCTGCTCAGCATCATCGGACTTATCTTCAGGAGTAGCGTTAATGACGGTTGTCACTTGCGCACCTTGAATTGTAATCTGTCCGCGCTTGATCTTTCGCACGAAGATAAAGAATATTACTGCGAGCGCAATTACAAGCAGGGCAAGTACAGAAACTACTATTATGAGGACCATAAGTGCAGTCTGAATCTTGTTTCTGTCGCTTCCGCTGATATTGCTGTTGTCGTCTCCGCCTGCGAGGTACTCAAGGTCCTCGATCATTTGCTCGGCATTCTTAAGAATGGTGAGTAAGGAGTCGGAAACGAGAGCGCGTTGCTCGTCGCTGACGATTCTGTCGTATGCCGCTCTTGCTGCAACGACAAGATCCTTGTGAGCCAGAGTTATCTCGCTCGCATTTGCAGGAAGCTTCTGAATAGCCGCGATAGCCGCAAGGGTTATATCGTCTGCCGCTGCCGCGCCCTTGATAAACGTATCAAAGTACTGCTCAGTCACAAAGGTTTCGTAATGCTGACCGTTTGTGGGGTGGATCATAGTGAGCGAGCCGTCTGTATGACCGATGTAGTCAACGAAGCTTGCGCCGTAGAAGAAGTTATTGGGGAGGGAGGATACGTTCCACATAAAGTAGGGAACTATTCCAAGACCGTCCTTGTATATTTCCGTCACGCCGTCGGTATCGTAGAATCCGAACTCGCCTGTGGCGGGAATATTATCGTATGTATAGAAATACTCGAAATCGTATTCTTCCTCAAGTGCGGGAGCCTCGTAGCTTGTGAAGGTCACAGAGCTGAGCTTATTGCAAGCAAAGAACGCCTTGTGTCCTATTGCCTTAAGTGTGTAGGGAAGAATTACGTTCTTGACGTCAGAGCCCGCAAATGCGTAAGCAGAAATTCTTACGGTGTTATCGGCTACTGTTTCTGTAGCGGTGTCACCTGCGTAGCATACAAGAACAAGACCGTTATTTACTTTAACGTAGAGTGAACCGTTAATCACCTTGACCTGCTCGTTTACGTCATAGGTCGTGGTGGGAACAAGATACTCTTTTCCGTTAAACTCTATAACCTCATTTGTTGAGAAAGGAGTGAGCTTACAGAAAGTAAACGGATTGTCACCCAACGAGCTTATCTTATCTCCGAGAGTGACCTTGAATTCTGTAATTACATCCTTTATAAACGCGTTAGTACCGATATGTGCAGCGCCCGTAAGGTCTGCCTCTGTAAGTGCCGTGTATGCAAACGCGTAATCACCTACGTATGTTGCTCCACAAAGGTCCTTAAGAGCTGCAAGATCTGAGCAGTAAGAGAATGCGCCTTCATCAACTCTAACACCGTTGGGATTAAATATTACGGAAACAAGCTTATCGCAGTATGCAAATGCATAGCTATCTATCTGGGTAGCGGAGGAGAGGTCTATTGCTTCAAGAGACGTCTCGGCAAACGCGTTAGAGCCTATAGAGATAACTCCCGAAAGATCAATGCTCTCAAGAGCGGGACATTCGATAAACGCTCTGTCGGGTATTCTATCGAGTTTACCAAGATCAACCCCCGAGAGATTCTGGCATCCCGCAAATGCACCAACGCCAATTTCTTTTGCAGATGAAAGAATAACCGTATCAAATAGGGGAGCGTAGTAAGAGTAAACGTACTGATCATTCTCAATCAGAACGGAAGTACCTGAGCTGTTCTTAAATACGTTATAAACGTCACCAGAGAATGCCTGCTCACCGATAGACTTGACCTTGGACAGATCAATATTCTTAAGACTGCAAGCATTGTAGAACGCAAAGCTTCCAATAGTCGCGCCCTCACCGAGAGTGACACTCTCAAGCTCATACGCACTATAGAACGCACGGTTTCCGATAACTGCGTTCTTTCCTATTGTAAGGCTGTGAATGGGAGAATTGAACTTGTAGCGATAGTATCCGTCCTCACCCTTTACGAGAGACCAGTTTCCTGTATGATCGTTTGTAGAAATTCCAAACGCGTAAGAGCCGATGGTCACGTCATCGCCTATGACGATTGTCTCAAGCGTAAGACATTCTGCAAACGCTCCGCGTCCGATCTCAACGCCGTCAGGAATAGATACGTTCTTTATAGGTGTGCTTGCAAATGCATAGTCACCTATTCTATCAATCTCATCGAAAGAGGGAAGAACAGAGATAGCGGTATTGTAGAATGCGTAATTTCCTATTTCGGTAAGTGTACCGAGAGTGAACTGTGAAAGCTTTTCGCAACCCACAAACGCGTAGTCCATAACCTTCGTGACGGATGGAATGTTAACAGACGTTATCTTCTTGTTATTTGCAAACGCGCCTGAGCCTATTGTGGTTATGTTGGAATTATTGAGAGTGAACTCACCTGTTATGGTAGGCAAGGCAAGAATAAGCGTATCTCCTGCCTTATTCGTAATGCATTTATCGGCTACGGCGAAATACTTGTTAGCCGAGGTTATTTCAATATCAAAGAGGCTTGTACTCGAGAACGCGTATTCGCCTATTACGGCAACGTCGGGACCTATAACTATGCTCTCAAGCTTGGATGCACCGTCGAAAAGGCGGGAGGGGATAACGTCGGTATTGATGCTGACCTCCTCAAGAGATGAGCAACCCGAGAATGCGCCATCGCCAAGCTTGATCTTGTCAACTCTGAATTCAAGCTTCTCAAGGTCGGTATTGTTCGCGAACGCATAATTACCTACCGAAACGGTTGTTTTGCCAAGGATAACTCCGTCGAGATTGCGGTTGCCCATAAACGCATAGCTTGCGATGGCGACTGCGCTGTCAAAATAATACGTTCCGTTAAGATTTGTATTTTCAAACGCGCTCTGGTTAATAAGCTTAACGCCTCTGAGACCGTTGCCCGTAGTTATATTGCCGTCCTCATCCATATAGGAAATGGTAGTAAGTGACGGACAATTGTAGAACGCATTCTGATCGATCATTGTGACCGTGTAGGGAATAACGACTTCCTTGAGGGCAGTAAGACCGGCAAATGCAAACGAGCCTATCTTTTCAACGCCGATGGGTATGATGACCTTCTCTATAGTGTCGTCACCGATATACCACATCTTGGTAAGCTCGGGATAGTCATCATTGATAACGTCAACGGTGGGATCCTTTGCTATATAATCAAAGTTCGAGAAAGCAAACTGACCTATCTCTGTCACTGCAACGCTTTCGGGGAACTCGACAGTACCGCCGTTTCCGTAGTAGTGAGTAAGAGAGGGGCCGCTGTTTACCCAAGGATTCTTGATCTCGATATTTATGGACTGTGAGTAATATGTGCTCTTGCCGTCCAGCATTACGTCAATCGAGATTGAAGCAAAGCCTTCGGATTTTGCGAGTATCTTGCCGTTTTCATCAACGGATACGATATTTTCATTACTTGACTTGAATACTACTACCGTATCGTTTGGATAGTATGCGTCAAGCTTATATTGGAGTGTCACAGACTCGGAGGGGTACATTTTCAGGGAGTAATAGTTTCCGTTGAACTTCATTCCGTCTCCCGTCGAGCCTATGTCGCGAGCTTCAGTCTCAAGCATATAGTACGCCTTGTTGACGTAATATCCCGTGAGCGAGAAGTTCTCGGCGACCGTCTTATCGTACTTGACGTATCCGGGATCACCCTCGCCAAGAACGGTGACAATAAAGCGAGCCTGCTTTTGTTTGTTTGTTATCGGATCACGCGCCGTAGCAATAACCTGACACGTTCCGGGGGCGACTGCAACGAGCTTATTGTTTACAACTCTTGCAACCTCACCAGAGGCGGGAATCGTGACGCTATATTCAAGAAGCTCTGTCCACTCTGTGCTGGGGTAAATAGCGGGACGAAGCTCGTAGATCTCGTTAGGGCTGAGCGTGAGAACACCCGACTCGGCATTGTACTTGGAATCACCCTCAAAATCGAAGTATAGATCGAGGATCTCGTCGGGGAGAGCTATTTCGTACGTTGCCTGGTTGAGCGCGTAGTCGTACACGGCAACCGTAAACGTATTCTTGTTGTAAGCGGTTTTCTTTATATCGTAAATGTGATCCGTAAGCTCGTATACAACGTATGTGGTGGAGTTTTCCTCGGAATAAATAGGAGTGAGGTACTTGTCGAAGGATTCGAGCGTGAAAGGAATTTCCGCGTCCGTGGGATCGTAGGAAACAAATCCAGACTGGAGTGCCATAGAGTAATGGTTATCATAGACGGCTATCTTTGCAAACAGCTTTGTTTCCTTTGAGGAGTTGTCAAATTCGGTGTAGAACTCACAGCCCGTGACAACGGGGGCTTGGAAGTCGGTGACGAGCGGGAACTGGAATACGTTATTGAGGTTTGTTTCCTCACCGTTTCCACCGTCGGTGTAATCGTCGTTTCCGTCGTCAAGATAACCCTTCATAGTGACGGTATATGACGTGTTGTTCTTGAGATTGTTTTCAATCGCGCTGAATTCTATTTCCACGTTAGCGGGATATATAGAACCTCCGTCTCCGTAGGATTTACGGATATCGTTTTCAACCTTACTGAATACAACCTCGCCTGTGGCGTCGTCCGTAATAGTTATCTCTATCTTGGACGCACCTCTGAGCATTCCTGCCCAAACAAATCGGAGAGAGTTTACACAATCCTCCTGATTGGACAGAGAAATATACTTTCTGTCAGCCGCAATAGGAGTTGCATTGGGGTCCTGAGTGAAATAGTAGGAGCCGAGATAGCTTACGTAGTCACTGCTGAGTCCGCCTATGGGACGGGTAGCGTAAGCATCGGGGAGAGTTTTGTCAAGAAGGCTTATGGAGTCGTCAAGCTCGTCCTTGTTAGTCTCAAAATAGTCGATATCAAAGAGGGGCGCAATAGTCCAGTCGCCGTAGAATGCAAGATAGGGAACACTGAGGTCAACCGAGTCCTCCTCAATTGCATCGAGAACTACAAAGCCCTCAACGTACATTCCGTTTTCAAACGACTCATTAAGATATGTCTTGTCCGAGTCACTGAGCGTGATGGTGACCGTCACGTCAACAGTCTGACCTGCATTAACGCTTATTACGTTGCCGTTAGCAGAAGCAGAGCTTACTATAATCTGTGCGCCGTCAAGGGAGTATGCTTCCTCGGTGACGGTGGTTTTACCGTCGTGAGTTTTGGTGTCGCTTACACCCTCGGTGAGTACGTATGCGGAGATGTCATAAGACAGAGTCGTTGTGCCAAAATTATATACGGAGAATTTAAGTGTATAAACACCCTTCTTGTCGGGATCGTCGCCAAGCTCAAGCTTGGGCTTGTCCATGGCATTTCCGTTCTCATCATAAGTGATGATATAAGCGTTTGTCGCTGCGGACTTGTCAAGGCTTGCAAGACCTGCGCCCTGTTTTCTTATAGAATAGGGCAGGCCGTTCTTATTTATTATAATATCTGCCGTGGACATAAAGAGACTGTTTGCAATTCTTGCGATCTCTTTTCTGTTTTCGATTGTGTCCTCAGCGAGAGAGGGGAATCTATTTACAATGTACTGACGAAGCAAAGCAGTGGCGCCCGCGATATTGGGGCAAGCCATAGATGTTCCGGAAATGCGGTCATACGCCTGACCGGGAACAGAGGAAAGGATAGATCCACCGTGAGCGGTAATCTCAGGCTTGATCTTGAGGTCGGGAGTGGGACCCCACGATGAGAAATCAGACATGAAAGGACCTGAAGTCTGGGAACGGCTTATCTTTATCTTGCCCGTGGGCGTAGCCGCGAGAGCCTCGCCGTCGTCCTGACTTATAGAGCACGCCGCGATCGTGATAGATCCAACGTTCATTTTTATGTCACCAGAGACGTTGTTGTAAATAATAATACCTGCCGCGCCCATTTCCTCGGCAATATTTGCTTTTTCTTCAAAGGTGGTATCACCACGCTTGATGAGCGCTATCTTGCCCTTTATGGTATCCTCGTATCCTGTGTAGTCTGCATATCGTCCTACACCGGGGATGGTGACGTATTCAATTTCCGCCTCATCTGTGCCTTCGGGAAGTATATCGTCAAGGAAGTTCTTTTCCTCTGAGTACTTATCGGTGGACTCGTTAAAGTAAATTATTTTACCGTCGTGGAGAAGGTAGGGAGTCTTTACACCGCTGATAGACGCAATAGAGAACGCTCCGCCGTAGGTGGAGGGCGAGCCTACCGTGCCCGAGTCGGGGTTGGAGGTAAGACCAAGGTTACCGTTCTTTTCCGAGCCGTACGTAGAGTTGTAGCTGTTTGACGCGGCAACAATAAGGCTGATACCCGTCTCACGCACTCTCTCGTAAACTCCCGAGATAGCTTCCTTGTCTGTCTCACGGCTGAAGCCACAGCTTGTACCGATAGACATGTTGATAACGTCAACGCCAAGGAGCACGCAGTCCTCAACTGCCGTAAGAATCCACGACGAGATAGCCGAGTCCTGAACGTCGGAGAATATCTTCATCTCAACGAGCTGTGCGTTAGGCGCAACACCGGTTATGGTGTCGTCCTTACCCGCGATAATACCCGAAACGTGCGTACCGTGGTCACTCTTTATCGGGAATACGTCGGGGTCATAGTCCGCGTAGTCGAAGGAGAAGGGAATCTTCTCGTTTATGTAAACGTCGGATGCGGTAAGACCGGGGTAAAGTCTCTCGGAAGCAAAGGAATGGCTCGCCATGAGGGCTGATACCTGCTCAAAGGTAAGGCCGAGCTTATCTCTGTCCGCAGTGAAGTTGCCAAGCGAGAACGCAGAGTGTCCGTAGTCGATACCCGTATCGAGAACCGCCACGACCATACCTGTGCCGTCGTATCCGAAGTCGGAGCTGTCAAAGATACCCGTGTCGTAAACGTCAACCGCGTTTTCAACAAGCTGAGTCTCCGCAGGCTTGTAGACGTCGCCAACGATCACTTTTGCGCGCTGACCGAAGGTCTCGCAAGTCTCTTTGAAATTTGCAGCCTTGATTGTTATCTCAAATCCGCTGAGAATAGAGGAGTAGAATGCGCCTGTGCCGTATTCTATTCCGGTTTTATCAAGGTCGGAGAGAAGCTCGCTTTTAAGATTCTGGATATTATGTCTTACCTGATTTGCTTCATCTGTTGAGGCATACTCGGTAAAGGTCATATCCGTATCAAGCTTCTTATAGATATCAAGCAAGGGTTCCTGCTTGACCTCTACTATAAGCGAGATGGTGTCCGTGTCTTTAACGGTGTCCGGTAGCTTTTGAATGACGGAATTGTTGTAAAACTCTTCCTTCTTGGTGTCAATGTTCTGCTCAAGCAGGGAAATATACGACGAGTTTGCCGCCGCAGTCGCACCCTCCTTGAGAAGCGAGATGCATATTGCAAGTGTCATTGACAAAACAAGGAGGGTGACTATTACCGACACCGCCACTCGTTTGATTGTTTTTTGCTTCATCATCTGTGATTTTTGCCTTTCGTCTGAATTTTTGCGCATTTACTCATAATACGCCATTATACATAAACAATATTATATCATATAAGAAAAAATAAATCTTGTATATTTTGTAAATATGCTTGTTCACAAAATTTTACAAATGAGCAGTTGACTTTGCAATTCTAATATGTTATACTTACACGAGAGTATGTTTTCATAAATTTTTGTCTTTTTGCGCGATATTAGCGCTTGATACGCTTATGAATACAGTAGCGATAAATTTACTCAAACAAGGAGAATTATTATGAAAGAAACCACAAGACTTCTTTCGCTTTTGTTGGCGGTTGTTATGATAATGTCCGCGTGCTGCTTGGCATTTGCGGGCTGTGACAATACCCCCACAGAACCAACGGGGAAGCCCACGTCTTCGCCCGTGGAAAAACCCACGGAAAAGCCTACGGAAAAGCCCTCTGATAACAATCAGAATAATCCTACTACATCCACTTATACCATAAGTGTAAAGACAGCGGGCGGTATGGTTCTTCCGAACGTTATGGTATTCATTCAGGAGGGAAACAGCATAATAACCTATGCTACCACGGATGAGAACGGAGAAGCATCAGTAGACGCACCCGTAAAGGACGGCTACACCGCAACCGTTCCCAATACTCCCACAGGATATACTGCGCAGGCAAGCTATGCATTTGTCGACAAGCACGCTGACGTTGTGCTTACTTCTTCCGTAATTACCGAGGGCTCGCCCACGGCAATATACAAGCTTGGCGACGTTATGTACGATTTCACAGTCACCACATACGACGACAAGGAAGAGATGACCCTCTCCGAGATCCTCAAGGAAAAGGATATGGTGCTTATCAACTATTGGTACGACGGATGTGGCTATTGTCTGCAGGAATTCCCTGAAATGGATGAGGTATATAAGAGATATAGCGACTCTGTTGAAGTGCTGGCTCTTTCGCCCGTTGATGACGACGATGCTATTGCCGCATATATGAAGAAGTATATAGGCGAGGGAGCTCTTCCTGCTGAAGGACTCAGCTTCCCCGTAGCTTACGACGATCAGGGAATAATCGCAAACTTTGCACCCTCGGGCGCACCCACGTCGATTATCGTTGACCGCTATGGAGTAGTTTGCCTTGTAATGGTTGGTGCGATGTCCGGACATCAGTTCGAGGCTATATTTGATTACTTCACAGCAGATGATTATCAGCAGCAGCTTATAGAGGATCCCTCAACGCTTACACCTGTTGCAAAGCCTGATGGTGTTGAAATGCCCTCATCCGACGAGATAGGAGCGGTGCTCAATAAGGGCGATATAAACGTCACATACCACGGCGAAACAGATTCCGAGGATGCGGAATACGCTTGGCCCTTTATAGTCGGTCAGAAGAACGGTGTTGACTGTATAAAAACCTCTAACGCCTTCAAGCATTCCACATATTCTATAATTTACGCTGACGTAGAGCTCAAGGCAGGACAGGCAATCGCCTTTGATTACTGGGCTTCTACCGAGCTTGGAGCTGATATTCTTTATATTCTTGTTGACAGACAGGATATGTATCAGCTTTCAGGTGACGGAGATAATTGGGAGACTGTATATCCTTACGTTGCTATTGAAGACGGAACGTATGAGCTTGCGCTCTGCTATATGAAGGACTCCGGCGGTGACACGGGAGACGATACTATGTATATCAAGGATCTCCGAGTTGTTGACGCAAATGACATTGACAAGGAAACATATATTTACAGACATGCCGCAAACGATTTCAATGAGCTTGGCTCGGGCTATAACAGCTACGTTGAGGTTGTTCTCGGTGCAGACGGATACTATCACGTAGGCGAGGCAGACGGACCTATCCTTCTTGCTAACCTTATGGGATACTCCCGCTTCAGCAATACTATGTCTGTATGGATGATGGCTTACAACGGTCTTATCAAGCTTAACGGCATTGATTACGTTGACCAGTTCGAAAAATACTCCAACTATTCAATAAACTCCAGAATGTACGGCTATTGCAGCGTAAATCAGGAGCTCCGCGAGCTTCTTGAGATAGTTTGCCAGGCTGTTGGTACTGAGGCGGATAATCCTAACGAGTGGCTTCAGATGTGCGTTTACTACGATGCATACGGTACAAACGGAGAGGAAATGATGGACCCCATAAAGGGACTTGCTCCTTTCTCCGCATTTGAAGCAAAGCTTGATATCGCTAACAAGGTGACGTACACGCAGATAGTAATGCCCAGAGGTTATCTCTATGCATTTACTCCCGAGGAGTCGGGCGTTTACCGTATCACCTCATTCAGCACGGCTGATGGTGTTGTGAGCGGCGTTGATTATGCCGTTGACGCTTGGCTGTTTGACGAAAATCACGAGCTTATCTACACCTACGAGCATTCCGAAAAAATGTGGCAGGATGAAAAGAACGTTTCTATAGTAAGATATATGGAGGCAGGCAAGACCTACTACATCGATATAGCTTATTACGACATTTACGCGGCAGGTTCGTTCACATTCAGAATTGAAAGAATAGGCGATACCGCTGACATATTCACACTTGCATCTCCCGGTCCATTTACAATGGCTGACGACGGAGACGGTGAGATAGACTACGGCGCAACCCCCGACGCAGGCGGTGTTGACGTTATGCTCGGTTCAGATGGAAAGTACTACGTAAAGAACGATGATGGCACACAGGGTCCCGTGCTCTACGTTGATTTCTGGTCTATTATAGGTGGATTCAGCCACTCTGTTGAGGATGCTATCAAGCTTGACGGCTTCAAATTTGAAAAGACCTCTCTTGACCAGGATATAGAGGAATATATAACTTATTTTGCAGATAATGATATAGACGAGGTTCAGGGCTTTACAGAGCTTTGGGGCGAATATCTCTACGCGCAACGCGTTGAGCTCATCGAGGACGTAAAGAACGGAATATATCACGGAATTGGCGACTATACAGAGCAGATAAGCGCATATCTTGACGATCTTATCACGAATAGCGAGAACGAGGAGCTTAACGGATGCGTTGAGGTGACCGAGGAGCTCGCGGAAATACTCCAGATTTATATGGATTATTACACCTTCGTGGGCGTTGAGCACGGCTGGACTAAGCTTTGCTTCTACTACAAGCACTACGGACCTACCGTAGCCGCAGAATAATTGATTATCTACGTCGGTTTTTGCGGTTTTCGCAAAAACCGACGTTTTAGAAATTAAAAAAGGAGATAATTATGAAAGCAAGAAAATATCTCGGAATAATACTTTTAATTTTGATATTGACGGCTGCTATTGCTTTGGTTGCTTGTGACGGTAATGACCAGACCCCAACAAACCAGCCTAACAGTACCCCCACCGAAGCTCCCACGAGCAAGCCTACCGAAGCACCCACCGAGGAGCCCACGCAGGGTCCTGTTAATGATGAAAAGATAACTTATTCGGTTGAGTTCGTCAATTACAAGGGTGAAACAATGACGTCTTTTTCCGGCGTAATGACGTACTCCGACGGTACAATAGCGGCAGTTGTAAGTCAGGGAAAGGCTTCCTTTGAAGCTGCTGTTGGTGAGTATAATCTTAGCTTTGATATCACGTCTGCGGACGGATATGAATTCGAGGAGGAATGCACTCTCACGGCAGAAAATAACGAGGCAAGCATAACCGTTTATAGCAGAGTGACCGATACTAACAAAGACTTTTACGCAAGTGAATACGGCGCAGGATATATTGGCGAGGGCGCAACCTACGTAAAGCTTCGCGGAGTGACTTCAAGTGAATATGAGGGTGAGAGATCCTTCTTTATCTTCAAGCCCCAGAGAGACGGTATCTACAAGATAAGCGTTATTTCGGACAAGGAAGTCACCCTTGGATATTACGGTGGAACTGTACTGACAGTTTTCCCTCATTCCTTGCTTGATCCTGTCGACAATACTGTCGAGATAAAATTCCACAGTAGCAGTATAGGCGCTGACAGCAGCGTAGTTTGCGTTTTGGGACTTACGACTGACGGTTCTGTCAAGGATGCGGTTGTTGTTATCGAAAGAATAGGGGATATGCCCATAGATTTCATTGATCTTCCTTGGGAAATTCCTCAGCTTGACGGAGAGCTCGCGGAGCACCGCCTTACCTATCAAAACAAGGTTGTGACACTCAAAAATCTTGATCTTATGGACGAAAATCTCACGTTGGTCCTCGGTAATGACGGATTCTATCATCTTGGAACGGCTGACGGACCTATCGTATACGTGCGTCTTTCGGCGATAGTTGATTACTTCGGTTATTATACCGACGAGGGTATGCAAAAGCCTAATATGGCGTCGTTTGCAACCATAATTGAAACTGACAGAATGTGCTGCTTTTTCTATGATGAGGAAGGAAAGCCTTTGAGAAAAGAAAGCTACAACGAAATAATAGAGAAATATATTGAGGTGGCTGACGCTTCGGGCGTATATCCTCTTGACGAAATGCTCGAATACGTTATTAAGAAACATGGCGAGAATTCAGATTGGTGGAATTATGAATCAGAAATCAATCTTTTTGATTTGTATGAGGTTGAAAAGCCCCCTGTTGAGAACGCTTGGCTGTTTGCGGCTTGTACTGTCGAGGTAAGTTATACAGGAGTGGACACGGAAAATGCGCTCACAATAAACCCCGAAGGCTCAATGTCTCTACTCAGCGCGGGCGACACAGTTTATTTCAAGATAAATGAAAAGGAAACTGTCAATGTCACCCTTACCGTAAATGCTGGCGAGGGAATAAGTGTGACCTATGGCGGAGAGAGCTACGCTCCCGATGCAAACGGCAATATAGTTGTCAACGTCACACAGGATAAGATATTTACAATCAATGCAAGTGATAGTCTGGAGGGTGAGCTTGTAGTCACGTATTCCTACGAGTACGCAGAATAAAAACATAAAAACAGCGTTCTGATTTCAGAACGCTGTTTTTTGTAAACAAAAATAAAAAACTATTGCAATGTATGAGTATAGATGATATAATATATTCAACTATCCGAAAACGGAGGTCTACAATTATGAATTTGAAAAGAATTATAGCGGTGCTGTTGTGCGTGTGTACTGCGTTTGCAATGGTGTTTATCGCAGTATCTTGCGACAGAAATGAAACGCCATCTCAAATTCCCACGTCAGCGCCCACAGAGGCTCCGACAGAAGCTCCCACCGACCATCCGACTGAGAATTCTACTGAGAATCCAACGGAAACTCCCACTGAACCGCCTGTGACAAAGGTCATGTATACCGTGACGGTTGAGGACTTTGACGGCAACAAGGTTTCGGGCGCAACAGTCGGAATATATCAGGGTGAGACCTGCGTTGCATCGGGAAATACCGACTCAAAGGGTAAGTTCACCGCAGAGCTTGAAAAGGCAGATGACTACACCGCGAAAATCACAAAAGCAGATGGATATGTTTTTGATAACGAGGCAGTTAGCTTTAACGATAAAACAAAGCTTGAGTTTACAGTAGACGCAGCGGTTGAGTATAGAATAACTGTTCTTGATCAGTTCACCGAGCAGGCAATTGTCGGCGTGACGGTAGAGCTTTACACGTCCTCGGGAGCTCTTGCAGAAACGGGTGTGACTGACGAAAATGGAGTTGCTTCCATATGGGCAATAGAGCGTGCTTATACAGTTGTTCTTGCAAATCTTCCTGCAAAATATCCTAATAACGACACGTATATGCTTGACAGTAATCAATATGAAAGCACAATATTGCTTGCTGACCCTGCAGACTACGAGGCAAACGGCTCAAGAGAGGAAACACCTCTTATAGTTCAGAATCGAGATGTGATAACGATCGAGGCAGGAAAGACCCTTTACTGCCGTGCGCCAAGAACCCCCGGATTCGTTGTGACTATTATTGATATGACATCAAGCCTTAAGGTGATATACAACGGTGAGGAATATACAGCCGATAACGGCGAGATAAAAGTACATTTTGAAGAGCAGGTCGATGAAAACGGAAACCCCGTTGATATTTATTATTCAATTCCTAACGATTTTGCAATAGTAAATACCGACAATGAAGATGTCATTGTAAAGCTTTCAATAATTGACGCAAACGACGTGCTTGGAACAGAGTCTAATCCCTTTGAGCTTGAGCTTGGAATATTGACAGAGACTCCCGAATTTGTTATCGGAACGTCGCTTGCTGATCCCGGAATAAGCAGATATTGCTATATATTTGACGCAACGGAGAGCGGATTCTTCTGGGTCGACAGTCTTGACGGCGCGGTTATAATAACCGTAAACGGAGTAATGGTACAGGACGACGAGTACAATATTCTTCCGTACGTATTCCTTGTTGTGGGCGATAAGGTGGATATTCAGATCGAAACCCTTAATCTGTTTGATGACACAACGCTTCCTGTAAGCTTCACGGCTAATTTTGATCCTGAGATCACAGTGCTTCCCGACAGATTTACCTGTGAGCACGAGTATGATGCCGAATGCGCATCCACCTGTAATAAGTGTGGAAGCATAAGATATACGACTCATACCGAGGAGGAAATTCCGGCAGTAGACGCAACCTGTACAAAGACGGGACTTACCGCGGGAATCAAATGCTCCGTGTGCGGAGCGATAGTGCAAGAGCCTGAAGAGACAGAGATGCTGGCGCACACTCCCGAAACAGTAATTGGAACAGCCCCTGGCTGTTTGGACACAGGTCTTACAGACGGCGAAAAATGTGCGATCTGCGGTACTATCACAGTAGAACAGGAAACGATTGACGCTCTCGGTCATGAGTGGTCTATGACTTATCAGTGCAATGAAACCTCACACTGGCAGATCTGTACGAGATGCCCCAACGTAACAAACACGCCAGAGCCTCATAGCCTTGATAATAACGGCTGGTGCGCTTGCGGATACGGATGCAGTCACGACACAGTTGAATGGAAAGTTACGGACACTGCTACTTGCTCCAAGGAGGGTAAGGAAAGCCTTATATGCTCCGACTGCGGCGTGGTAACAGATACAAAATCTATAGAAAAAATACCCCACACCCCCGGTGATGAGGCGACCTGTACGGCGTCACAGATATGCACGGCTTGTAAAACAGTTCTTGTCTTAGCAAAGGGACACACCCCCGGTGATGAGGCTACATGTACTACCGATCAGATATGTACCGTATGTGGAGGTATCGTAAAAAAATCTCCCGGACATAAAGCGGATATAAATAAAGCAACCTGTACAGAAAACAAGTCATGTACGGTATGTTTGGAGATACTTGAGACAGCAACAGGACACACTCCTAACCTTGACGAATCTACTTGCGCATACAAAAAAATGTGTACAAAATGCTTTACAGTTCTAGAAGACTTTAAGCCTCACACACCCGGAAAGGATAAAGCAACATGTACAACAGCACAGACGTGTACCGCTTGCGGATACGAGGTAGTTCCCGCGCTTGGACATAGCTATAATTCGAGCTATATATGCACGGTATGCACATATGCAAAGCCCGAAAGCACGTATAAGCTGACATTTGTAAATGCTTCCAATCAAAAGCCCTTGGCGGGTGTGATTGTTGAGTTTTATATTTCTGCTGATGCAGAGGAGCCTTTTATAACTAAGACTACCAATAGCAGAGGATACGTTACACTTAGTACCAAGGTTGCCTCTACCGTCACTATTAAACTAAAAAATCTTCCTGACGGATTTATAAACGATGAAACCTTCCTTGTTGGCGAGGAATCGGGACTTTATGGCTTTGAATGTACTGTAGAGGTTGCAAATGGCGCTGATTACGTTTATGACGGCAGAGACGAGGATCACCCCCTCAACATTCCCCTTAACGACGGCGCTGTCACCGTTGCGTCGGGTGCAACTATATACTGCTCATATCCTCATTCTGCGGGAATGACTATGACTATCAGAAATGCTGCAGGCGTGACCGTGGTATACAACGGCGTAGAGTATAAAGCAAATAGCCTCGGTGTAATTACTGTAAAATTCGCTGCTCAGGCAGGATCGATAGAGTATAGTGAGCCTAACTTCTTTACGATTATAAACAATTCGAGTGCGGAAATAACTCTTTCTCCCACTGTGGCATAAAACAAAAAAC
>JAZRCL010000002.1:0-18444 GCA_045659745.1 Eubacteriales bacterium | reverse complement strand
TCGGGATAGAAGCCCTGATCGAGCACAAAACGACCGAAAACGCGTCTGCCGTTAAGATATAAGCCTTCTTTTGTGAGTCTTACGTCGCGGAGACCGAAATAGCCCTTCAGGGTGTCCTTGACTTCTCCATCCTTGACGATTTCAAATACTACGTCATAAAGATTACCCTGTCCTAAATCCCAAAGGTGCTTTTCCGAAAGCTTTACAGCAAGGGTGCTTCGTCTGTCAAGAATTTTCGTCTCGCCCGAGCCGACCTCTCTGCCGTCGAAATAAACGGTTGTCTTGAGTGTGGCACCCAGTGCCTTTTCGCTTGTTTCCGCAGACAAAATGACCGTGGTATTTTCAACGTCGGCTATCGCCTCGTATCTTTCGATATGCGCTTCATCCACCGCCTCAAGCCAGACCGATTGCCAGATACCCGTAGTTCTGGTATACATACAGCCAAAGGATTTCAGCGCGGGGCTTTGCTTTCCGCTGACCTGCCTCGGTGAGCGGGTGTCGTCCTTGGCATAAACCGTGATATAGTTGCCATTCTCTGCCAACTCCCGTGTAATATCAAAGCAGAAGGGTGTGTAACCGCCCTTGTGAGTACCTACTCCTCTTCCGTTAACGAAAACCTGAGTTTCATAATCACAGGCATCGATATGGAGCAGCACCTTCTTACCTTGCCAAGACTCGGGAATCTCAATATTACGTCTGTACCAGACCGCATTCATAAAATCGGTATGACCTACTCCCGAAAGTCGGCTTTCGGGACAGAAGGGTACGATTATCTTGCCGTCAAGGCTATCTCTTTTAAAATAATTCATTTCCATGCCAACAATGGCATTGTCAATTTCAAAATCCCACTCGCCGTTTAGATTTATCCAATCCGCTCTTACAGCATCGGGACGG
The DNA here is from genome assembly GCA_045659745.1 of Eubacteriales bacterium. GTDB lineage: Bacteria > Bacillota > Clostridia > Oscillospirales > CAG-272 > SVTX01. The sequence goes on along the minus strand of JAZRCL010000002.1, from coordinate 17,550 downwards.
GGATGCTCTTGTCTTAAGCTTACATTGATCATGGCAAAAACTCCTTTATGTATTCATTTTATTTAATTATATCATATATATTTTTAATTTTCAATAACAATTTTATCTTTCAGCAACAAAATAATATATTTTTTTAATAAATTTCGCCAAAGCCCTTGCAAAAAGATAAATTTTGTAGTATAATATAGTTTGGTATACGGTGTATACCCTAAAAAAGATAAAAAAATAAAAGTACATAATACACAGGAGGTCATTATGGCAAACGCAAGATACGAGTCCGCTAAGGAAATTTACGCAAGATACGGTATTGACACCGAAGCGGCTATCGCAAAGCTTTCCGACGTTCGCATTTCTATGCACTGCTGGCAGGCAGACGACGTTAAGGGTTTTGAGGGTACAGGTACTCTCTCCGGCGGTATTCAGACAACCGGTAACTATCCCGGTGGCGCAAGAAACCCCGACGAGCTCTTCGCAGACCTTGACAAGGCTCTCTCCCTTATCCCCGGAACACACAAGATCAACGTTCATGCTAACTACGCTATCGCTGAGGATGGCGAGGTTATCGACCGTGACTGCATCGAGCCCCGTCACTTCAAGAGATGGGTAGAGTTCGCAAAGAAGCACAACTGCGGTCTCGATTTCAACCCCACATTCTTCTCTCACCCCAAGGCTTCCGGTCTTACCCTTTCCAGCCCTGACGATGAGATCAGAGCTTTCTGGGTAAAGCACGGTATCGCTTGTATCCGCATCTCTGAGTACTTCGCTCGTGAGACCGGTTACCCCTGCGTTATGAACATCTGGACCGGCGACGGTACAAAGGATATTCCCGGCGACAGAATGGGTCCCCGTCAGAGATATGCTGACTCCATCGACCAGATCATCGGCTGTGGCTACGACAAGAGCCTCGTTTACGTAACCGTTGAGTCCAAGGTATTCGGTATCGGTGTTGAAGCTTACACTGTTGGTTCCGCAGAGTTCTCTCTCGCATACGCTATGACAAGAGGTATCACTCCTCTTATGGATAACGGTCACTATCATCCTACCGAGGTAGTTTCCGACAAGATCCCCGCTCTTCTCGTATTCTCCGATAAGATCGCTCTTCACATCACTCGTCCTATCCGTTGGGACTCCGACCACGTTGTTGCATACGACGATGAGACAAGAGAGATGATGAAGGAAGTTGTTCGTTGCGATGCTCTTGACAGAGTATTCCTCGCAACCGACTACTTCGACGCTTCCATCAACCGTGTAGCGGCTCTCGTTATCGGTATGAGAAACGTTCAGAAGGCTCTTCTCAACGCTCTCCTCACACCCAACGCAGAGCTCAAGGACATTCAGGACGCAGGCAACTACACAAAGATGCTCATGCTCCAGGAAGAGATCAAGACCCTTCCCCTTGGCGACGTATGGATGGAATTCTGCCAGAGAAACGGCGTTTGCGGCTGCTCCTGCTGGTACAACGAGGTTATGGACTACGAAAAGGAAGTCCTTTCCAAGAGAGTTTAATTTCATATTACATAAAAAATCGCACTCCGTATGGAGTGCGATTTTTTGTTATTCGTTTTCTTTTATCTCAACGATCTCAAAATCAATTATCTCACGTATTCCCTGCGTGTCTGTTTCGCTGTACTCGACATTTACGGTGTCGCCCACAGAGAGCAGCATGAGCTTTTCAAGAGTTGCCACCTGTCCCTTGTAAACGCATCCGTCATTTGCATACAGATAAACTACCGAATTGCCCGAGATTACCGCATCGCGAATATTCTCTATCTGCACAGTAGCCTTAAGCGCATCAGGTGTGGGAATATTATCGACCTCACCCTCGGAGACGAGAAGCGCCTTGTATTTTTTCATGACCTCGTCTTGCGTTTCACCCGTAACAACAAGATTGTAATTTTCCACGTTTACAAGCGCATAGAGCTTAACAATACCGCTTGCATCCTTAAGCACCATAATATATGTTGCCTCGCCCGCGATGTTGACGAGTGACGGGAATGAAGCCTCATATCCCTTTTCCTGAACCTCACCCTCTGCGGCGTTCATCGCGGAATGCTCCTCCGCTCCGCCTATGGCATAGTATTTGTACTCGCCCGTGCGCGCGTTTGTGAGAATAAATCCAATATTGGAGCTGTCCGCCGTCACCGATGTGACGCCCGTAAAGTACCATACGTCGTCGCCTATCGTAATGTAGCCGTAGTCATCGGTAGCCATCTTACAACCCTTGTTGCCGATAATACTGTTGATAAAGCCACCCGAAAGAGTTCCGTGCCAGTTATATTTCTGCATAGCAAGGTCGCCCGAGTATGCAGTGTCAATCCACGAGGGCACATCTTCAATGGGACGTATCTCGCTCTCTCCCGTGCATGGGTCAAAGATTATTATCTCCTCAACGTCAGCCGCGCCAAACGGAAATATCTGCGGCTTTACGCAGGATACGATATAGTAAGGATTGCCCTGCTCGTCTATCTCGTAGCTTATAAAGTCAAATATCTTCGTAGGATACTCAAATCTGAGCTTACGGTAAAGGTCATCACCAAAATAACCCGATTCCACGTATTTTATAGGTTTTTCAAGTGCCTTGTATTCGGCATTGTTTTTCACGGGATCGACCATGATGTAGCCGGGAATTCCCGAATCTTTGTTATTCATCCACTTGAAAAAGTCCGCGTATTCAAGGCTGGTGACCTTCTTTGGCAGACCCTCAAAGTTTATCTGCGTATAATTCTCGCCCGCAACAAACTGCGACACCACGTCCGCAAGCTTATCAAGCGCGCGGTTTCCGATTATCTGCGCCGACGCGCTGTCCATAAGCGCGATATTGGTTATATGCTCGGACTCCTGCATATCATCTGCAAAGACCGCCTCGTTTACCGTAATTATGCTCGCGTATTTACGCGCGTTGAACAGCTGCGAGGATATAAGCGAACCGACGATAACAACAGCAGCCAAGGCAATTATTATAACAAGGAATATCTTAAAGCCCAAGGACTTTGCCTTTTTCCCGCCCGACTTGTCGTTTTTTGCCTTGTTTATAATGTTTTTGAAGTCGAATTTGAATTTCACGTCCCTGCCCGCAAGCCAGAACGGAACTGCGTAAAATACTGTCATAGCTATTAAGAATATCCAGAAGCTCGGGTCATAACCGTTTATCGCGGGCAACCAGAAATAGAATGCCACCGCGGTCAGCAGCGTTCCTACTGTTGCGGATATAGCTATTTTCTTGCCTATTGTCTTATTCATTACAGGTTCTCCTCTTTTATAGTATGTACTTTTTATTATATCATAATATCTCGGCACTGTAAAGGGCTATTTCCGATATTACTTTACCTCGATCCTTGTGTCGCCATCAACGATTTCTATTAAAATATCTTCTGCATATTTATCATTACGGTAATGTTTTAACTCTCTTAATATGTCTATAAATGTATTGGCGGTACTCTGTCCAAATTTTCTTTCAATTATATCAAGACCTAAAATTTCAATATGAATCTTGTCCCCTATCATATCTGTAAGACAATCCCAAAAAGCATCCCAGTTCTCGCCATAATAATCGGGGAAATCCAAAGATTCCTTTATTATTCTGTGCATCTCCAAGTAGTACTTTATTTTTCTAAAATCGATCGTATATAGATCCTTATATTGATACATAAAATTCTCCTTATTTCGTTATTTCATAAAAAGTTTTGTAATGGTCATGCGTTAAAAATATCAAACCATCATTTGAATATAGAATACGCGATAGGTTTCTGTATCCCGATTCATAATTTATATCTGCCTCGTACCAAATTCTATTATTGGCACGGGGCAATTTTCCGTTTCGATTATAATATATATCTCCACCAATTTGCATTTTGGGAAGTACGTCTGCTAGATTGCCTTCTCTTTTTTTCCAGCCTGCATCTTCTGCATCTCCCTTAGATATATATCCATCAGGCAAAAATCCATAATAAGCAAGATACCAATCTGCACCGTTTATACCTTGATCCGTTGCCTCGCCTGCCATTATTGTCCTCATTGGACATAATTTACACAGACATCTTATATGTCTTGTCAAATATTCCTCAGGCAGATAATCATTTGCGTCAAATATCTTTCCGTGTTTATCAACACAACTTTGACAACTGCGTATTGTTTAAAGAACAGACATCCAATTATTCCACCTTAAACTGTCGCCTTCTATCTCTTTGTCCATACTTTCGTCTACATAAGTAGCCATTTTCTCTTTCTCCCTTCTATTATAATATTTCTACTACACTTTGTCAATTAAAAATTACAGGCGCAAAAGCTGTCCTTTGCGCCTGTTTATAATAATTCATACACCGTCTGTTGCAAAAACACACAACCGATTTTTACGAAATGACCGCATTCCGTATTTTGTTTTTGCCATGCTTACGGTGGTTTTTATTCTCCCCTGCCGAGACAAATCTCGGCAGGGGGTATTTTATCCTAACAGCTCAAAATACTGCACAAGCCAGCTTGACAGTGCGCCAAGAATTGCCGTCACAGCGTATCCGCATATCTTACCAATAGTAGCCAGGGGCTTTGTCTCTATGGCAGAAATGCGCTGGTCGCTATCCTTACATTCGTTGTCGTGACGCTCTATCATTTCTGTCAGCTTGATAACGCATTTTTCAAGGCTGTCTATCTGTTCGCCGTGCTTGGAGAGTCTTTCCTCTATGCGAGCGTGTCTCTCCTCGCAAAGCTCCTTATTATAGCCCTCCATAATACTCACCTATCAGGACGCGCTCTGAGTCGCAGCAATGAGCTCACTGGTCTTCATATCCTGTATCTCGGACTGGTCAAGAACCATCGCGAACTTACGCTTGATCTTTACCCATTCACCGCGCTTGATGAGGCAGTTCTGACCGTTTACCGCAACGTAAACGTCGTCGCTGTACTTGTCGGAGTCACGGAAGAGCTTTACGTCAACGTATTCGTTAAGATACGCCTCTGCCTTTGCAAGCTCCTCTGCTTCCTTTGATGCCTTGCCGTTTATCTCCTCTTTGAGAAGAGCGCATTCCGCCTGCATAACGGCAAGCTTTTCCTCGTATTCATTTTTGAGGGCGACAATCGCCTCATTGTAGTTTGTAGTTGTCTCTGACATATAAAAATACCTTCCTTTTTAGATAATTAATTGTTTGCCGAAGCCGTTGTCTCAATTCTGACCATAAACGCCTCAACAAGTCTTACCGTTGCCTTTGTAGCCTTCCAGCCCACACTTGCTCTCTGATTGAGGGGGTCTGCTGAGCCTGCGCTGCCAAGCTGCTTAACGATATGCTCAATACCGCCGCCTGTAATTGAGGTCGTACCAAACGCATTGTCACCGAAAATAAGAGTAGCGTAAACGTCTCTGCCCTCCATTCCTGCCTCACCGGGACACAGGATGCTACCCTCAGTAAGAAGGGGCGTAGAAGGAGTGGTACAGGTTCTGTCGCCATAAACCAAAAGATTTTGTCCGTCAACTCCTCCGACGTAAAATTTGGCTGCGCCGTTCGATACGAATCTGCCAACGAGTCCTTCGGTGCTTTCCCTAATAGTTATAATGTTAGATCCCATCTGGCTTGTAGCGGCAACTGTTATGTTTCTGCTTGTCGGTGTAAGATCGGGAGCATGGAACACCTTTGCCTCTGTGCTCTCAATAAATCTTACGCCCTCGATCTTACCTATCTCACCCTCAAATATTTCCTCGGGAGATGCATACTGATGAGGATACTTCCAGTTAGGGTCGCTTGTAAGATCATATACGCAATCGGGGTGAATGATTGCAATATAGCTGCCGTTTATTTTTTCCGCATTCTGCTTCTTGAGGAATCTCACTGCCTTGCGAATAGCTTCAACAGTAAGGTAATGATTTTCGCTTTCTTTCGAGTTTCCGCCCTTGAGAATATGTCTTGCAGACACCTGACCCTCTGCGTACTGTACGTTAGTACCACCGACGAGCACCTCTCTTGAGATTGCATCAAGCGTTCTTCCTGCCTGCGAGCCGAGAAGCTTGGTTGCCGCGCAGAGATTGTTGTCAATAGAGCTCATAAGAAGCATATCCGTAAACTCAACGTAGCCGCCGTACTGAGAAACAGTCGCGTTTACAGTGCTAGCGTTCATAGTCTGTCCCGTGGGAGTGACGCCCTCTGCCATGGGTGTTGTAAGCTTGGGAAGAGGATTATACTTGCGGAACTGAATAGTCTTTCCGTTGCCTGCGGGAATGTTTACCTTCTGCGCAAACATATCGTGAACGAGAGCGGGCTCTGCGTTGTCAATGAGGTAATCGGAATAATATGTTTTCATTTCGGGAGAAAGACCGCCTTCTCCGTAGCTTGTAGTATTGCCGTTCTCGGCGTTTATGTAGCTTTCGGTACCGTGAACATTCTCACCCGCGCCGAAAAGCTGAAGATCTGTTATAAATTCTGCCATTTTAATACCTTTCTTTTATTTTTTAATTAGATTTTTATAGTTTCTCCAATAGATACGCGTCGAGCCAGCTCCGCGCGCTCTGCGCGAGTAAGGTTTGATACGTCTCTCTTTGATTGAGCCTTGCCCACAAGTATCCCGTTTTCTTCGGGACGTGTATGTCGCGCTCTGATGCTTGATATAAGGCGTTCTTCAGTTTCCTTGGCAATTCTGTCCTTCTCTGCCTTAAGAGTTTCCTCAAACTGCGCCTTTTCTTCTTCCAGCATTTGCGCGCGGGCTTCAAGCTCCTTGTATTTACGGAAGCGTCTGTTTATCATTTTTTGTGTATCTTCCGTATAGAATTTTTTGTATTTTGTGCGAATAAGCTCATCGTATTCGCGTCTTTCATTTTGCTCTACAGACTCCGAGGTTTCCTCCGGTATTACCTCGTCCGTAATGTCTTCCTGCACGGAAATATCTGAAAAAGCCTTTTCTTCCATGTATATATACTCCTTTTTTGATCTCCCGATAGGCTCGGGGCTGCCATATTCACACCTTTAGGTGCGCCAAAACGTGATTTCCAAATTTCATTATGTAGCCTGACACATTGAGGATACTGCTCGCTGACCTGCAAAATACCAATGCAGGTCATACGTACAGCCTCCTCACCGACTGTCGCGCAGCTCATCTCGGCATACCCCTTCTGCAATTTATGTACCTTGCACTTGCTACCCTTTAAGGTATGCAAATACCCTACCATAGCATAAAAAAGAGATGACACCGAGGCGCAAACTATGTCCTGACCCTCAGGAGCATAGCCTGCGTGTCCCGTGATTATGACTCTGAAGCCGTCATTTTCCCTGAAAAATCCTGCATCAATCATTTTCACAAGCTTTTGCAGAGTCCGCCGCATCACACATATCCCTGAGCATTTTCTTTACCTTGCCAATACCGTCAAAGCTCATAAGCTCAAGCATAATAAGCGTCTGACGCGCATTTTCAGGCTTAAATGCCCCGCTGTCGTAAAGCTCGCGAGCCAAGGAATTTGCGCTCTCCGCAAAATTAGACGACTTTTTCGAGGTGCTTATCTCAATGTCGAAATGCGGTCTGCGGATAAGCTCCCCGCCCTGACTTTTTCTTTTGTTTTTCTCGGAGAGAATTCCGGAATAACAAATATACTCGGAGTCACCGCACTCGCCCTTTACTCTGAAATATCTGGGTGTATCATAGAACTGTCTTATAAGCTCTATTACAAGAGATATAATTTTTGCATACGCGCGGCACGAGCCCTCAATACCGTCTCTGGAGAACTTTTCCCCCGAGTCCTGAAGTCTCTTTATAGCCGTCGCGGCAACGACTCCGCCCGTCGTGCCTCCCTGAAGGAAGTCACGTGTGCCGGTGGTCTCCTTAAGCTCGTCTATTTTAAGACGTCGCAGCTCAAGGAGTGACTCGTCAAGACGCGCCAATTCTATCTGTTTGAGCTTTTCTTCATCTATATCGCCTTCGACCTCAACGATACTTTTGGATAAATCACGGAACTCCTTCTCGTTGACGCCAAGACTCTTCTTTGCCCAGAATCTTGCCTTGGACGACCAATCGGCATACTCAAGGATATTGTTGTCTAATCGGTCGATTGAGTTTTGCGAGTTTTTAGCCACGGCAATAACTCCAAAGCCGTGAACACTCTCCTCGTCGGGATACAGCGAGTCAAATATAACGGGATATTGACCATGCTCGTACCAACCGCAAGCACACTCCTTATCATTCTCCGAGCAATACAGTATTACATCTCCGCAGAACTTACACAAATGAAGTCTTGGTATTCCGTAGTCGTCAAACTTCTTGTAGTACCAGTCCACAACTACACACTTGTTCTGAGAGTCAAAGCCCGCGCCATACACCTCAAGACCTACACCGTCGATCTCCCTCTTGTGCTCGGCTATCTTTGCGTCGGGATAGGCGTTGTCAAGTGCGTCCTTATCCCAGATTCCGCACACGAAAAGATTTTTGCTATCCTGGATATTGCGTGCGCCACTCTCCCAGAATACGTCCTCAACTCTGAGCGGACGTATGTCAATATCACCAAGTCCCTCCTCAAGTGCATTGTTCCAGAAGACTCCGTATATCGCCGCGCCGTATTTTAGCTTGAGCCAGGAGTTATCGGAATATATTTCCTTGAAATTGCATCGGTCAATAATTATCGGGATTATCTGCGAAAGAGTTGAAGCATCCTTTTCATCGCATTCCTCGCGAGGCAGACAGCTACAGGACGGCATATTGTCTATAATATCCGCGTGTTTACTTACAATACTGTTAAATAGCCACGCCGACGAATTATTTGATGAAGGTACGCATCTGCTCTGCCAGAACTCACGCTCTGATGATATTCTGCTTTCCAGAGCGCTCTTCCCTCTCTTGTATTCCCTGAGTATATCAAACGCCTCCTTGATATTCGGCGTAGAATTATTTTTGCTGTTCAATGTCTGTTTTCCTTTCTTTTACTTAATTCTTATACTTGAGTTGTAATTATCTAGTCGGAAATTGTTATTTGAGGGCAGAACTATCTGACCTCTTCTCTGTCGAATGATAGGTCTTTCCATACAAACGTACCTCAGCTCGTCGTAAATATGATCCTCACCCGACGTATCCACGTCCTCGACGTCGGCGCTATCATATACAAGACACGGAATGGTGCGAATGAAATTTTTACAGGTCGAGAACACATACAGCTGAGGTCGCATATCATCATCAAAGCAAAGCCTGTTGTGTACCTGCTGCTTACCCGCAATACGCGAGTTGTCGGCTTTGTCCCAATATACAAACTGCTTTTCCATAATCTCTCCGATGCTCTCGCCGCCATTTTTTTGATATATCGCGGGATCTGCAACGCCTCTAATACTGCGCCCACACAAATTCACATCTTCGCTTTCTATGCGCCTTATCTCCCGTGCTATTTTTGACGCGTCCCAACGCACGCCCTCGTTAGGCGTACCCGTGCAACCGTAAAGCTCGCGTATGCGGTAAAGTCTGCCCTCCTTGTCCTCTGCATACCAACCCACCGAAAAGGGTCTTGAATAACCCCAGTCAAATCCTCGAATTATCTTCCACTCCAATGGTATTCTGAACGGGGGTATCACGTGGGTGTTTTTTCTGTCCTCGTACCCGTCGGGGTTGTTTCTCCACTCTGTAAATACCTGTCCCGAAAAGCTGTCCCAATCCCCGTAAAGCAGAGCCGCCCTTTCCTTTTCGGGAAGAGTTGCGAGTCGCATAAGATAATCGGGGTTGTTTTTGAGAAGTATCTCGTTGTCAAACACGGTTGACGGAATAAATATTCTGGATTTTTTTCTTACTATCTCTTTTCCGTCGGGTGTATTTATCTTGACCTTTTCCCAAATAGTAGTCATGGGCGGTGCGGGAGTGATAAATCTTTCCTTTACCCAGCCGTGGCCAATACCTCCGGGATTTGCCTGCGCCCTAATATAGCACCTTGTTCCCGGACCGTTTGATCGGTTTCGCGAGAACAGATAACTGTACTCGTCCCACGTAAACTGCGTCAGCTCATCAAAATCAATGAAATCAAAGCGCTTTCCCTGGTAATTGTACTTGTCCTTTTCGTGCGCAAGCGAACCGAAATATATCTTTGCGCCAGTCGGGAACACCCAGACATGCTTTGTATCTTTATATACCGCGTCGGGACAAAACGGCAGATATATCTCGTGCGAGCGATCAACAAGCTCGGAGAGCTGCGGGCAGGTCTTTCGGAGTATCAAGCCGCGATAATGCGGAATTGAAACCTGACGCAACGCCTCGGCAAGCGCGCAATCGGATTTTCCTCCGCCCGCCGCTCCGCCGTACAACGCCTCATCCTCAAGTCTCCTCATAAATTCCGCTTGACGCTTTTGAGGTCTCCACACGACCTTTTTAGTTTTCGATCCATTATTCATCGCTTTCTACGTCAATACTGTCAGCCTCGGGAATTTCTATAATACCTGCAAAATTGCTGTCCGAGTTGCCCTCCTGCTTTTCAGACCAACGCTCAGGCTGTCTGCTTTTGAGCCAGAAGAGCCCTGCCCTTATGTCCGCAGGTACGTAGCTTTCGTCAACTGCGGTGGCAAGCTCCTCATAATCCCTTATTTTCTTCCCCGTTTCAGGGTCAAAATCCGAGTGTTTGAGCTTGACAGTCTTGTTGACCTTTACCTTGTAGCCCGTAGCCTTCTTATAAAGCGCCTCAACTACCGCAAAGTCCGAACCAATGCGACCGAGGAATAACGCCTCGCAGACCTCGGGATATTTTTTCTTCCACCGTCTGAACGTTGCAGGCTTCACACCTATGCGTTCAGCTATCGTGTTATCGTCAAGTCCGTCCTCGGCGTATCTGCGGATATACTCAAGTCCATAGTCAGATTTCCACTTCTCGTAGTAATTCAACTCGTCTCACAACAGTTCCCCGTCGCAGAGCTTTTAGATTTTTTCAATATTTTATTGTCCTTAGGAGAAGCTGACTCCTGTGCAAATTTTCTGTCATAATACCTGTCCATAATAAGCTTAAACATACACCCTCTCCACGCATCGGGATGTCCGCAATAGCCGTATAGAACGTCTCTGCGCGACTGCTTGTCGGGGAAAGTAAAGCGCGCGCATTCGCACACCGCCCCGTCTGCCTTTTTAGTGTTTTTTAAGTATGGACACATTCCTGCAAACGCCATATTAACTGCCTTTCTTTTGATTTATGTAATTGTTAAGTAAACTTAACTCTAACTGTAAAAAAATAAGCACGTGCCAAAATTACTTTCAGACAATTGGTTAAATCTCCTTAACTGCCCAAATTATAGCACACATGTTCTATTTTGTCAACCCCCCAAAGTTAAGTTTGTTTTACTTTTTTCTTGAAACCTATTGACACAAGCTTAACTCTTTGCTATAATCAAAATGTGAAATTATAACAAGGGAGAGACTATCCATGAAAAGCTTTAGCCACAACCTTAAATCTATAATGATGGAAAAACAAATCAAAGCCGCCGAGCTGTCGAGAATGACAGGCATCTCTAAGGCTCGTATTAGTCAATATACAAACGGAATTTATATTCCCAAGGCTACCGCGCTCGACTCCATCGCAAACGCACTGGGCGTCAGCCGTGACGCACTGCTTGGTAATAAAGCCGAGGCTTCTCTTCCCTACAAGCACATGCCTCTGCTTGGAAGCATTTCTTGCGGTGTTCCCATATTTGTAAATCAGGAAAACGGCGAGAGAATAATCACTGATAAGAATATCGACGCAGATTTTTGCCTTATTGCCCGAGGCGACAGTATGAAGGACGCGCGGATCTGCAACGGAGACGTCGTGTTCCTCAAGAGCTGCGAAATGGTCAATAACGGCGAGATCGCCGCAGTTGTAATAAACGACGAGGCAACGCTGAAGCGAGTATATTACTATCCCGAGCAGAACAAAATAATGCTCATTCCCGAAAATCCCAAGTATCAACCGCTGATATATACAAATCAGGATATAGACGGTATCCGCATTATCGGCCGCGCGGTCGCGTTCCGCTCGCAGTTGATTTGATATTACGGCAAACTGTCCTCAAGGACGTCAAGAATATGTACCTGCGAAAGCCCGCTCAAATTGCATCTTTCACAAAAACTCTTTGCCCATAAATAATCATAGCATACGTCGGGGAAATTTCTCACAATTTCCCCGCTTGTTTTTTTGAAAACAATACCTACCTGCCCCGCAGAGCTCTCATACGCCTCAGCCCTAACCGAAAAATTATCCGATATACACATTTTATCTCTCCTTTTCTCAACGCCACGTGAGTTCACGTTGTATAAGAAAGCATCGCTTCTTGTGTTTGGGACAGCCCTGCCCCGTGGTAAAGAACAGTATATCATAAATTTATGATCATTAATTATTAAAAAATACAGAGATTTACAGCCCTATACAATAAAAGTTCCATAATTCCCTAAATAAAGGCAAGAAATAAAATATTTTCCTAAAATTGAATACTCTTTTTTCCAAAAGCTATATTTTTTGAGTTTTTATGTCGCTGTATTATTTGTATAAATAATGAATAATTCTGTGATTTTTTGTAGATAATACTCTATATTTTAATATAATATTGCAATATGCGAAAATAATATGTATTTATTTTTGCATATTTTCTTTTTATTCATTTTTAACCTAAAAAATTCTTAATTCTGACAAAAATTTCAATGGTAAATATAACCGGAATAAAACAAATTCTGCTTTGGAAATACTTAATATAACACAGACGGCTTACCGTCAGTTTTAATTTTGTAAACGAAGGCTGAAAAATGTATTATAATAAAGTAGAAATTTGCGGAATAAACACATCTTCCCTTCAGGTACTCCCCGAGGAAGAAAAAAGAACCCTGCTTGAGAAAACCAAGCAGGGCGACATGAATGCAAGACAGGACATGATATACGGAAATCTGCGTCTGGTCCTATCGGTCATCCAACGCTTTGCCGGAAAGCGAGATAACCTTGACGACCTTTTCCAGGTGGGCTGTATCGGGCTTGTAAAGGCGGTAGATAACTTCAACACTCAGCTAGACGTTAAATTCTCCACCTATGCCGTCCCGATGATTATAGAATGTCGAAATTATAAAATTTTGTTTTAATTATTGTTTTTATTACTTACCAAATAGCTGCTGAGCTTTAAGTGGATACTGATATTTCCGCCCTTACCCACCTCGACTCGGTCTATCAATTCTCTGCATACCGATTGCTTTTCCACCTGAGACATATGCTCCCAGGTGGATTCGAGATTCTTAAAAATATGCTTTGCATTTGCAATTTTTTTCTCAATATCCGATTGTTTTTCCGCATCCAGCAGCAAGGCTTTAAGCTCGCTTATTTTTAAGCGAGCCTTTGTTATTTGGTCTTTTAAGACATCGTCGTTTTCATCATTATCAAAATTATAAAGCCGCTCCAAATGTCTTTTTTGCTTTTTCAATTCTTCTAACAAGGATTTAGTATGATCGAAATACGGTTTAGTTTTCTGCGCATCATCGTTTCCAAGATATGACATACTGAACAACTGGGAAATAACCGCGGTTTCAATATCGCTCGCCCAATATAATTCATTATCGCAGTTCTCATTTTTTACAAGGTTCGGTCTGGATTTTTGACGCGAGTAGCAAACGATTTTACATCCCCCGGTTTCCCTATCCCATTTTTGATATCTCATTTTTGCGCCGCAAACACTGCAATATAAAAGCCCGGATAGCAAGTAATTGGACTCACCTCGATGCACACTTCGTTTTTCCAGTTCTGCCTGCGCCTCGTTCCATCGATCAAGTGAAATAATCGGCTTGTGTTCTCCTCGATATTCCTTCCCTAGATATATGGTACAACCGGTCAAAGACTTTCGACGCAAAATTTGCGTTACAATCCTCTCCCCCTTAAATCCCAGATGATTAGCTATCTTTTGAGGAGACCATTTTTCCTCTATATACAAGCGGAATATTTCCTTAACCTTTTCGGCTTCCTCGGGAACTATAACCAATGTTCCAAGTTCCTTGTCATATCTGTATCCGTAAGGAGTGTTGCCACCGCCCATCCATTTGCCGGATTCGATACGAGCCAACCGTCCCTTCTGAAGCTTTTGTACTATCATATCTCGGTCAAATTCCGCAAGCGTTGCAAACAACATAAACAGGAATTTGCTTCGTGGGTCGTCCTTGTCAAAACGACAATCCTTTTCACTGACAGATATAAAGCTGATATCCTCTTTATTTCTGTTTATATGGCTGTTTTTACTGTCCTTTTGACAAACGATATAGTCCTGTATAAATTGCAAAGTCCCAAAGAGAGTACGGCCCAAACGGTCGATTCGAGGCACAATAAATTTATCAATCCTGATTTTTGTTCTTCCGCTGTTGAATTTTTCTATGTGAGAAATAATTGCATTTAATGCAGGACGTTCCATATTGGTTCCGGTCCATCCATCGTCAATGAATAACACAAGATTTTCAAGTTCGTTGTTATTGGCGTACTTAATAACCTCTTTTTCTTGCACTTCAAGACCGTAGCCTTCTTCTGCCTGCTTATCAGTAGATACTCTGAGATATCCAACGTTTATCAAATAATTGCCGTGTTCATCAGTACTAACGACAGAATCAATAACAATTTTCATATATGATTTTACGTCTAAAATATTGCTTAAATTCACGTGATTCAATATACTACCTCCTATCACTTTTATTTTAACATGAGATTTTGACTTGTTCAAGTGGAAAATGTAAACAATAAAATCTCATCGAAACAGAAAGCGTACTCAGAAGAGTACGCTTTTCTGTTGACGAAATTCTGATGAGATTATCAACGGTCTAAACACAGCGATCCGCAACGCTGTTAACGACGCGATCTACTGTTATATTGCTTATGATTAAGCATGTCAAGTCCGATTTTTTGATCTCTCTCCCATCAAAAAAAACGCGTACGTTTATCGGGGTTCTTGCTTTGCGCATGACTCTCCCTCCTTTCTTATAGATTATTATCCATACACGCGCGATTAAACATCTTTGAACGATAAAATTGCCAGATGATCATCTGCATTAAGTTGTTCTTCCCCCAAGTGTGTATCTATCTGTATACTTATTTTATCTGCGCAAAGCGAAAACAACTAATAACATAAAAAGGACAAAAAAAGGACTCCCTTTAGGAAGCCCTACAATGTAGTAGTTTGTTTTTAATTTGTTGTTCAGTTATGATTTGAATATGCCACTTGCAATAAATTCTTGTATCACTATTTTATCTGCGCAAAATGAAAACAACTAAAAAGAGGATTTGAGCCACAAAAAAAGAGGCACGACACAACCGAAAAGGTTGGCCGCGCCGAGCGTGACAAATAACTGCACAAAGCTTTTTCTGTAACAATTATTAAATGTTTTTCTAAACTATTCTGTGCGTTTTGCATTGATCGCAAAGGCTTTTTCTATACAAAAAATCAATCTATATGTAAACCATCAAGGAGAATATATGAAAAACAATAAATACATTTTAATTAAATCCGCGTTTTTATCTGAAGGCAAACTCAATTTATTATATGGCGTTCGCTGTGTTGCCGGTTGGCGCACATTGGAGACCTGTAGAGGTATTTCCTCAAACAAATCAAGCGTGCAAAGGCTCGTTTTGTCTTGCAATAGACTCAAGCTCTCCCCTATCCACCTCGCAGATGTGGTAGAGGACTTCATAGAGCAGAATAAATAATAGAACTTCTCTTTGAGTTCTATGCAAAACGCGCCTTGATTTTATATAACAATCTCATGCGACAGGTTTATTTATCTTCGCCAAGATAAGTGTGTGTTATCTCCATTTTTTCAAACATGCTTATCTATATAAATGCTATATCTGGACATTACACGGCACAATTCATCACGTGCAAAAAGGCCGGGATTTCTCCCGACCTTTTGCTGTGGCTTTTTGATTGAATTTATAATTGGTGCCAATCTAAACAATCTAATTAAATTAACTATTGCTGCATTTTAAATTGATGATGTCTATCTTAATCTAATGTTCTCGTACTCGATTCACTTTTCTGTATATTGTTTAGGTTACTCTTTATCGGGGTTTACCTCCTCAATAGCGCCCACAATCAGATCTTTGCCGTAAAATTTTATTAGAATATATCCTCCACCCTGAATTGGATATTTACAAAAGCCACCATAAGATGTAACATTCATTGTTTCCGAGGAAGCAACCTTATATACATCATAATACGTGGTTTCCCCTATCGTAATGGATTGAAAATCCTCTTTTCTGTAATAATTACTCATAGTCACCTCACTATGCTCGCTATTATGTGACACTGTTTCACACCCTGGGAATAAAAAGATAAGCATAAGACAAATAAAGATGGATAAAATATTCGTTTTCTTCATCAAGACCCTCCTTGTTTTGATACTGCAAAATATATTATCTCACTATTATAGTAATTTGGTACGGCTCCCACCTCAACTACTATGCCATATTGGTAATAAAGCAGTGCGTTAATTACAGGCTGATCCCATGAAACCACACTGGGGTTAGCTCCGTCAATTAGCCTTGTGCTTGCCATACCCGGTTTGTGTGACCATGACCCATCACTATGTTGAACCATAAAATGATAATCCGCCTCGCCTGTGCGCAACGCAATTCTATACTCATTGCTCTCGATTGGAGAATCATAAGAATCGATAATTCGCATTGATCTATTATCTCGTATAGCATCATTCATCACCATTTCTGCAACAATATCAACATTGAAATTTTCTACGGCCTCTGCACTGCCGCCAACATATTTCCACTGGTTTTCTCCAAGTGCATGTGCATAGCAATTATAGTCAGTGGAATCTGAATAGGTGTATGGTGATGCCGCACCCGTGTCCTCTTGTTGTTTCGAGCATGAAGAAAGAACCGCGGTACAAACCACTACAACTGTAGCAACAATCAATGCAGTAATCCACCCCTTACCAGAGGGATCTTTTCTATTAACAGGATTATTTCCGCAATAAGCATACATATTATTACCAAGTATACCTTGTCCTGTGGAAATATATCCATCCGCATTTATAAATCTACCCGTCGCGGGGTCATAATATCTTGAATTGAGATAATATAAGCCAGTTTCGTAATCGTAATAATATCCGCGGTAGAGGAAGGGGTTCTTTTGTACTACTTCGTCGTATGCGCCAGCATTGTAATACGTTGCCTCAAAATTGCCCCATGCGTCGTACACGTAAGACGCGACCATACATCCCATAGTATCATACACGGCAACGATATCACCCTGTATATTTTTCTCGAAATAATAGGTTTTACTGCTTTCTAAGAAGGTATTTGGGGGCAGATACTTCATTCCTATAGGACTTCCGTCGGCATCGTACAAATAAACGATTATATTTCCGTCTGTCGTTTCCGACAATATCCTCGAGCCTTCAACTTGATAATAGGTTATTCCATCGGGAGTGCTTTTGAGCGTGCGGATACCTTGGTCGTGATAGGCATAAAGTATTCTCGATGCTCCGTAATAGATAACCTCAAGGCGCCTGTTTGCATCCCACACCATAGTGAGAATCTGTCCGGCGTCATTCTTCAAATATGATATAGGATTACCACAAGCATCGTAGCTTATACTGTCACCATTGTAGCCCGTCAGCTGA
>JAZRCL010000001.1:0-19236 GCA_045659745.1 Eubacteriales bacterium | reverse complement strand
GCTCATATCGGGAAATCTTACGCCAAGCTCGGAGATGTTCTTGCCGAGAAGCGGATTGGGAACAAAGGTTGCGATATGGTCGGTTATCATCATAAGGTCGCCTGCCGAGTAGCTTGTATTTACTCCGCCTGCGGCGTTTGTGAGTATAAGCTTCTTTATACCGAGCATTCCCATAATTCTTGTGGGAAGCACGACGTCAGTCATAGCGTATCCCTCATAATAGTGAACTCTGCCCTGCATAATAACTACGGGTGTGCCGCAGACATATCCGAATACGAAGCGGCCCTTGTGTCCTTCTACCGTGGACTGAGGGAAGCCCTCTATCTCATTGTAGTCTATGGTAGATACTATTTCTATCTCATCAGCATATCCGCCGAGTCCCGAGCCAAGAATAATACCTATTTCGGGTACAAAATCAGTTTTTTCTCTTATGCTGTTATAGCACGTCAAAAGCTTGTTATACATTTTTATTCCTCCGTGTTTTGTTTTTTCTGCTATCATTATAACACAAATCCCAAAATTTTTCAACACCTCAGAAAATTTCTTTTTTGATATGTGATAAAAATAAAAAAATTGAGAAAAATATTATAAGAAGTCAAAAAAATTTGCTTTTAGCTATTTACAAACGAATATTTTTTTGATATAATACTTGTGTTAAAATTTTAGAATACCCGATTTATGTTTTTTCGGGCAAAGGAGTGTTGATTTATGAGTCGTATGGTCGGAACAGTATCCCGTGGTGTTCGCGCGCCCATCATCCGTAACGGTGACGATATAGTTGAAATAGTCACGTCGTCGGTGCTTGAGGCTGCCGCTGATGCAGGATTTGAAATTCAGGACCGTGACATAGTCGCTATGACAGAGGCTGTCGTTGCGCGTGCGCAGGGCAACTACGCATCCGTTAATGATATCGCGGATGACGTCCGCGCAAAATTCGGCGGTGAGACAGTGGGCGTTATATTCCCTATCCTCAGCCGTAACAGATTTGCTATATGCCTTCGCGGTATAGCTATGGGCGCAAAAAAGGTAGTTCTTATGCTTTCCTACCCCTCTGACGAGGTTGGAAACCACCTTATCAGCCTTGACGCGCTTGACGAGAAGGGTATCGACCCTTATCGCGACGTCCTTGATCTTAAGAAATACCGTGAGCTTTTCGGCTATGAAAAGCACAGATTCACGGGTGTTGACTACGTTGAATACTATGAGTCTATCATCACCGAGGCAGGCGCTGAGTGCGAGATAATCTTCGCAAACGACCCCAGAGCAGTTCTTCCCTATACAAAGAACGTTCTTGCTTGCGACATTCACACACGCGCTCGCTCAAAGCGTCTTCTCAAGGCTGCGGGTGCTGAGAAAGTTTTTGGACTTGACGATATTCTCAGAGAGTCTATTAACGGAAGCGGATACAACGAAAATTACGGTCTTCTCGGCTCGAATAAGGCTACTGAGGACACAGTAAAGCTCTTCCCCAGAGAATGTCAGCCCGTAGTTGACGCTATCCAGAAGCTGTTCTATGAAAAGACCGGCAAGACTGTCGAGGTTATGGTTTACGGTGACGGCGCATTCAAGGATCCCATTGGAAAGATCTGGGAGCTTGCTGACCCGGTAGTTTCTCCCGCATACACCAAGGGCCTTGAGGGTACACCCAACGAGCTTAAGCTCAAGTACCTTGCAGACAACGATTTCGCAGACCTTTCGGGCGATGCTCTTAAGGAAGCGATCAAGGAAAAGATAGTTCAGAAGGATGCTGACCTTGTAGGTCAGATGGCTTCCGAGGGAACAACTCCCCGCCGTCTTACAGATCTTATCGGTTCGCTCTGCGACCTCACATCCGGCTCGGGCGACAAGGGTACTCCTATCGTTTATATCCAGGGTTATTTCGATAACTACACAACCGAATAATATGTATTATTCAACCGAGTGTCCACATGGACACTCGGTTTTTTCATTAAAACAATATTTTACTTGAAAATACATTGATTTTATGATATACTGTTATTATAAACTATTAAGAGGTTCACCTAAATGCAGGAATACATATCCATAAAAGAAAAACTAAATAAACGACTCGCCTTGAGAGGTCTTATCTGCGCGGCTATTGGTCTGGCTATATTTTTTATAGGATACCTGACTACGCTTATTTATCCCAACAAAACGGGTTATGCTGTGTCTGTTTACGTATTCTGTGCCGCCCTTACCGTATTTGTAATCTACAAAAGCAATTTTTTTCAGCTTTTATTTGAAAAGGACTATGAGGGCGAGATAATCTCCAAGTCGCTTTGGAACGGAAACTACTTCCCCTCCTTTGCGACCAGACGAATGCTGCCAACGGTATATATGGATCTCGAAGTAAAAAAATCTAACGGCGACATAATCAAAATAACGTATAACACCATGTTTATATCCCAATCCGCATATAATGTCGGAAACCGCGTGGTATATCTAAAGGGCGCAAAATATCTGCTTGTGACAGACAAAAAAGCTCCCATTTTCTGTCCCTTGTGCTCGGAGACCTTAGACACACCCGAATGCCCCAGATGCAAGGTCTCTTTTAGCGATTATAAAAAGTCTGTGTAATTAATTACAGCATCAGAACGTAAAGGATGATACTATGAAAATATCAAAAGATAAAATTTTCTCATACGTACGAAATCTGCTCTTAGGGCTTTTTGCATCTATAGTGGCATTGATATTCTCATCATCGCTCTCAAAGGCAAATCTTAATATTATAGCGGACGGCTCATACCTGAACGCTGATCACGGCTATTGGTGGATACTCTTTGTCAGAATATTCTCGCTTGTGTTGAACTTATTTATCGTTTTATTCCCCTTCTTTTATTTTGACAATCTCGATCTATTTAACAAAAAAGAATATTTCCACAGCGAGAATAAAAAACATCTTTTGCTTGAGGCAAGATATTGGATATATCTTGCCATCTCTCTTCCCTTTGCGAGCACTTACTTCTCCTCAAACATAAAGTTCTTACTCAGCCATTTCTTTGAGCCCCAAAACAGTCTGTGCGCTCTGCTTTCGTTCATACTATTCACGTCGATCCGCGCGCTACAGATAAATCTCTTGAAAAACAAATGGGATAACGAGATACTCTATCCTCACTTAAAAGCAAAATCGGCATTCAAGCGAAACAGTGATATGGAAAACTTCAAGGTGCGACAGCTTATCTGGCAGCCGCTTGGATTCTTCATATTAGGATTTGTTGTATGCGTATTTCTTCTGAACATCCTGTTGATGTTTATATATCCGTTTTTCCTTCTGTTTACGCTTCCTGAGGCGTGGGTATATCTGGCAATCGCCATAGTCGTTTTATCAGCAATTCCCGCAATCATTTATTTTATACACAATATTCGCGTGCGTCACAAGCTGCTCAGATATTTGAAGCGACTTGAGAAGGGCGGTATTGCAACCGTAAAGTTCAACGGACACAAGGTCGCATCTGCATTTTTCCCATCTTTGGTACTTGAATTACAGATAATTGACCGCAAAGGAAGAAAATATAACGCTTGTGTAGTTTCCTGCGGTAAAATGGGAACGCCTATGTATTTTAAGAAAGACCAATATATGCTTGAAAAGGGATTCCGCCTAAACAGTGGCGCGCTTATGTCCGCACGTCCCGGCGTAGGATTTGCTCAGGCAGTTGACGTAAGTAAGCTTGGCGGTGACGAAAATCCCACCAACAGAATATTCGGATATTACAGAGCATTTGATCTTTCCTTCCCTGAAACAGAGGGTAAAAAATGCGTCATTCTCAATCCGACACCTACCAAGGCGTTTATGCTTGATGAGTCGAACAAGCCGTCTCCGATAGATACGGGAATGAAAATATTTGACTATACCGTATATACCGCAACGGGATTTTACAATACTCTCAATCTCGATTAAGAATAATAAAAGAGCCGAGGGCTTTCGCCTTCGGCTCTTATCTTTTCTAATTATTCAGCGTCAACAACTTCCTCAGCTGTCTCCTCGGGCATAGCCTCAGCTGCTGCCTTAGCTTCCTCAAGAAGTGCTCTGATAGAAAGGCTAACCTTCTGCTTTTCTGTGTCGATCTCTGTGATCTTAGCGTCAACTACCTGACCGATCTCAAGCACGTCTGCGGGCTTTGCGATCTTTGTCATGGAGATCTGAGAGATGTGGATAAGACCGTCAACACCGTCAACGATCTCTGCAAATGCTCCGAAGGGCATCATGCTTACGATCTTAACCTGAGCAATATCACCAACTGCAAAGTTTGTGGTGAATATGTACCAGGGGTTTGTCTCCTCGGTCTTGTAGCCAAGAGAAATTCTCTTCTTCTCTGCGTCGAAGGACTTAACGAATACTGTGATCTCGTCGCCAACAGATACTACGTCAGAGGGCTTAACTCTCTTCCAGGAAAGCTCTGTTGCGTGAACCATACCGTCAACTCCGCCAAGGTCAACGAAAGCGCCGTATGCGGTGAGGCTCTTAACCTTACCTGTGTACTGCTTGCCTTCCTCGATGGATGCCCAGAAAGCTGCGTCTGCCGCTCTCTTCTCCTCACGGAGAACTACGCGGATAGATCCCTTAGCCTTCTTACCGTAGTCGCGAACCTCGGTAAGCTTGAAGCTTACTGTCTGACCCATCATTGTGTGAAGGTCTGCACCCTTATTAAGTCCTGTCTGGGACTCGTGGATAAAGATACGTGTTGCGTCGTGAAGAACGATGACACCGCCCTTAACAACCTCGATTACTGTGCCCTCAAGAACCTCGTCGTTCTCTTTTGCGGCAACTATCTTAGACCAGCATCTGTCGGAGTCAACTCTCTTCTTGGAAAGAGTTGCAAATCCCTCAACGTCGCTGACACGGATGACGAACGCATCAACTGCGTCGCCGATCTTGAACATCTCGCTCAACTTTACACTCGGATCATCTGTTACCTGGTCTGCTTTGATGATGCCGGTAACTTTTGCGCCGATGTCAAGCTGAATCTCGCCGTCATTGACTGCGGTTACGTAACCCGTAACAGTATCTCCTGTATTTAAAGTTTTGAGTGAATTCTCAAGTAATTCTGCAAAGTTTACTATTGCTTCGCTCTTGGTGTTTTGTACCTCCTGTATTATGTCGCTCGGCGTCGATGCGCCGGCGGCTATTCCAATTTTAGTGCAGTCAAGATTTTTGTAGGAGCCTAATTCCCCGGCGGTCTCAACCATAATAGTGTTTTCACACTCCGCCCGACAAATGTCGTAAAGCTTTACTGAATTTGAGCTGTCGCGGCTTCCGATAACTATCATAAAATCGCTCTCTGACGCAAGTCTTTTTGCCTCTGTCTGCCTTTTTTCAGTAACACTACATATTGTATCATAAATTAAAGGATTTGCATATACCTTTTTCAAAAGTTTTTTCGTTTTTTCAAATTCGCCTAAATTTTGTGTTGTTTGCGCGACGATGATTGGTTGTTTTGCACAATCCGTTTTTACTATACCGTCACCGATTGCAATCTCAAGCTCTTCTGTCCTTGAGAAAATAAATTTTTCCCCGTCAAACTTACTGCAAAAGCCCAAAACCTCGGGGTGCTCGGGATTTCCAAACACCAAAAGCTGACTGCCTCCGCCCGAATGCTCGGACACTATTCTGTGTATTTTTTTGACGAAGGGACACGTGCAGTCCACAAACGAAAAATACTTGTTTTTCTCAGCAAGCTTTTGTAAAAGCTCCTCTGTCTGCGCGGGTATTCCGTGAGCGCGTACAAACACGCAAACGGGTGCGTTTTCATTGGCGCTCTCGCATAATACCTCGAGCTCCTGCTCGCAGGTTATTTCAACTCCCTTTTCTTTCAGACGGGCATTATAAACGTCGTTATGTATAAGCTTGCCGAGAGTGAATATTCTCTCTCCCTCGGACTTGTCCTTAACGCGCTTCTCTACCGCGCCGCAGGCACTCGAAACGCCAAAGCAAAAGCCCGAATTTTCGGCTACCCTGACGCTCTTACTCATTTGCTTCTCCAATACAGCAGATCTTGTCGAAAATATATGCGGAAATACGCGAATATTCTCCCTTTGCCTCGGGGTCGTATGCAAGCTCCTCAAAGCTTATGGGCTGACCGACGTAAATATCTACTCTGCGGAAGGGCGCCCACTGGTTATTTTTCATCTTGACGTAGCAAGGAAGCACCTGCACCTCGGCTCTGACGGCAAGCATGGACGCGCCGTTCTTGACCTCGGTGTCTCTGGGGTTGACCTTTTTACGTCTGTGCCCCTGCGGGAACATTCCAATACACATGCCGTCCTTGAGCATTTGTATACATTTTTTTATGGTTGCAACGTCATTTCCCTTTCTGTCAACGGGAAACGCGCCGAGCGCTCCTATAAGTCCGCGAAGAAGCGGTATTTTGAAAAGCTCCTTTTTAGCCATAAAATGCGGCTGCTGATTCTTTATAGACGCGCAGATAAGCACGGGGTCTGCGTTGCACACGTGGTTGGACACCAAAATATAAGGCTTATCCTTGGGCTCGTTTTCAATTCCGTGAGCGTGTACTCTGAAAAGCACTCGCACAACACCGCCAAGAACCTTCTGAAAGTTCTCATAAGTCTTGCTTTTCAAGCTCTTATCCTCCGATTTTCTGATCTATGAGTCCCATTATGTACTCTACCGACTGCTCAAACGTATAGTCCGAATTGTCAAAAATTATCGCGTCGGGCGCGGCTATCGCGGGGGCAATATCACGTCCGCTGTCTGCGGCGTCACGAGCTATAAGCTCGGAGAGCACGTCCTCGTATCTGACATCAACTCCCTTTGCCACAAGCTCCTTGTAGCGTCTCTCTGCTCTCGCCTCATTGGAGGCGGTGAGGAATACCTTTATGTCGGCGTTGGGAAGAATGACCGTGCCAATGTCTCTGCCGTCCATAATAACGCTTTGTCTGCGCGCAATTTCCTTTTGAGTTTCAAGCAAAAATGCTCTTACCGAGGGCACGGACGAAACTGCGGATGCGTACATTGATATATCGGGCTGACGGATCTTGTCACCCAAGTCCTCGCCGTTGAGATAAACGTGCTGTGCGCCACTCTCGTAAATAAGCTCGACAGTAATATCATCAAGCAGAGGAGTCATTTTGTCCGACTTTTTTGCATCGTCAACAGAAAGGCCCTGCTCTCGTGCGTAATATCCGACCGTGCGGTAAAGCGCGCCCGTATCAACGTACACGATACCCGCGCGTCTTGCAACCTCTTTTGAAATTGTGGACTTGCCCGCTCCGCCGGGGCCGTCTATTGCTATTGATATCATACCTTTATCCATTCCTTACGTTTTATCTTCTGATTACCAAGCCGCCGCGTTCTCGCCTGCGACTACTGCGGTACAAAATGCTATCTGGAGATTAAATCCTCCCGTGTATGCGTCAAGGTCAAGCACCTCGCCCGCAAAGTAAAGTCCCGATACAAGCTTCGACTCCATAGTTTTCGGGGTTATTTCATTCACAGCGACTCCGCCCTTTGTTATTATTGCCTCGTCGATAGGACGGAAGCGAGCAAGCGGAACATCAAACGCCTTTATAGCATTTATAAGATTTTTGCGCTCTTCTCTGGTTATTGAATTTACCTTTTTGCGCCCGTCAATTCCCGATTTTTCTATAACGGGCTCTATTGCCTTGAGCGGCAAAAGGTCGCCAAGCGCATTTATAAAGTCCTTGTTCTGATATTTTGAAAAGTCAGAAAGCAATCTTGCGTCAAGCGTCTGCTCGTCAAGCGCGGGCTTCATATCAACAAGCGCGGTATATTTTCCGCGTTCAATATCCGATATATGAGCCGATGCCGAAAGCACGAGCGGACCTGTGATACCGAAATGAGTGAACATCATCTCGCCAAAATCCTCGAAAACAGTCTTTCCGCTTTGTGTATTAACAATTTTTAAGCTTACGTTCTTAAGCGACAGTCCCTGCATTCTCGCGCATACGTTCGTATCTGCAACTATTGGAACGAGCGAGGGAGAAATATGTGTGACGGTATGTCCCGCGGATCTTGCGAATATATACCCGTCGCCGTCCGAGCCTGTCTGCGGATAGGATTTTCCGCCCGTGCAGACTATGACAGCATCACATTCGTGTGTCAGCTGTCCGTCACAGACTCCTACAACACTACCGTCCTCTATCTTAAGACTCTTTATTTTTCTGTTTATAATATTCACGCTCAACTCGCGGCACTTTGATACAAGCGCGCCTACGATATCCTGCGCCTTGTCGGAGACGGGGAAAACTCTGCGTCCCCTCTCGACCTTTAGCTTTACACCGCAGCTCTCAAAAAATTCCATAGTGTCGACAGGCTCAAATCTGTTAAGCGCCGCGTACAAAAATCGGGGATTGGTAGGTACGTTCTGCATAAATTCATTTATGCTACACTCATTTGTGACGTTGCATCTTCCCTTACCCGTTATGCGAAGCTTTTTGCCGAGACGGTCGTTTTTTTCGAACAGTACAACATCCGCACCGCTCTGCGCGGCAAATATAGCCGCCATCATGCCCGCCGCTCCGCCGCCTATAACCGCGACGCGCTTTGAGCCGTCATTTCTAAAGGCACTCATATTCAGTGCTCCGTTTTATCGTATACGTTATATTCGTCCCATATTTCTTCAAGACGGTGAAGTCTCTTTGCGAGCTGCTCGCCGTTTTGACGGGACACCGCAATAATAAGCGCGTTTATCACCGACATAGGAGCTACGAGGGAGTCCGTAAAGGATGCCATATCGCTCTGCGCGACGAGAGTCTGAGAAGCGTTTGTCGCTATGGGAGATTCAAGGCTATCGGTCAGTGATATTACGTATGCGCCTGCGTGACTTGCATAGTCAACGCACTTTATAATACTCTTGGAATATCTGGGGAAGCTTATAGCTATCATAACATCGCCCTCGCCTATGCTCAAAAGCTGCTCGTAGGTCTCGTTTCCCGAAGTCGTCTCAATATGCTTTACGTTATCAAATATCATACGGAGTCCGTGGTTGAGAAAATCTGCCAAAAACGACGACGATCTCATACCGAGAATATAGATATTCTTTGCCGAGGAAATGTGGTTTACAGCCTCCGCGAACGCTTCGCGGTTAATTCCCTCGCTTGTGCGTCTTATTCTCTCTATGTCCATAGAAAGAACCTTGCCTATAACGTCGCTCTCGCCTATAAGACTGTTTGTGACTTCAACTCTCTGAACTGCGGTGAGCTTGCTTCTGATAAGCTCCTGCAATGATCTCTGAAACTCGGGATAGCCCTCAAAGCCAAGCTCCATAACGAAACGCACGACCGTGGATTCGGATACATTTACCTCAGCTCCCAGTCTTGCTGCCGTCATATAAGCCGCCTTGTCGTAGTGCGCCTTTATGTACGCCGCTATATGCCTTTGACCCTTTGAAAAGTCGGCTTCACCGTTTTCTATAAGTTTGAGTATATCTCTTTTCATAACGTCCTCCCGTCAAAAATCTTGGGAATACTACTCTTTTTATTATACAATCTTTGTTTAGATTTGTCAATGGAAAAACAAAAAAAAACAGACGCTCACGCGTCTGTTTTTTTATAGTCTGCTCTTATTATCGCGCAGATGCCGAGGTCGCGATAGACATCCTTGACCTTTGCGCCGCTGCGGCGGATTCCCTCAAAGGTCATATTGCATTTTTCCATAACCCTGCGCGAGGGAGTGTTCTCTATCATATAGCGGGCCTCAATCCTCTCAAGCCCCATAACGTCAAAGCCAAAGGCTATCACCGCTCCCGCCGCCTCTGCGGCTATTCCCTTGCGCTGAAAGTTGGGATTTAATACGTAGCCTATCTCGGCGGAGTCGTTCTGATAGTCGATTTTGGCAAAGCCGCACGTGCCTATCATTTTGCCGCTCGCCTTGTCAACTACCGCCCAGTCTATGCAATCGCCCGTGCGGTATCTCTGCGATACGTAGCGAAGGTACGCCTTTGTATATTCAATGTCGGGGTGCGGATACCACGTAAGGTATTTGGGCACGTCGGGATTTGAGGAATACTCATACATATCCTCTGCGTCCTCAAAAAGCATTTTTCTCAGTATTATTCTGTCACACTCTATGGTTGGAAGCTTTGCGGAAAGCTTTGCATATCTGTTCTTTTTCATTTCATCACTCTTTTCAGTGTTATCTTTACCATCATTATAAACTATTTTTTCGTCAAAATCAACATATTTTCAAAATTATAGAGACAATTCGCGAAAAATGTGATATAATGGTCTCATAACGAGAGCAGAGGTATATAATGAGACTTAAAGAATTACTTTCGAGTATCAAAATAAATAAATATTCCTCAGATACTTTCCCAAATATCGACGTACTTTGTCTTTGTCACGATTCAAGGCGCGCGGTGGTTGGGTCTGTTTTCGTGTGCAAAAGCGGAGCCGTCTCGGACGGACACGGCTACGCACCCGCAGCTTATGCAAACGGCGCGCGTGTGTTTATTGCCGAAAGACCGCTTTCTCTTCCCGATGACGCGCTTGTTTGTATCGTTGACGACACGTCAAAGGCACTCTCCGAGCTCTCGCAGAAATTTTACGACTACCCTGCGCGCGAGCTTGCCATAATCGGTATCACGGGCACCAAGGGCAAGACCACTCTTGCGCTCTCAATATACGACATCGGCTCAAAATACGGACTCAAGATGGGATATATAGGTACAAATGGCGTGCTTTACGGCAATCTCATTGAAAACACCGCAAACACCACTCCCGACGTGCTTGAGCTTCAGCGCATTTTGCGCGATATGGCAAATTCGGGTATTGCATACGTAATCCTTGAGGTCTCCTCGCAGGCGCTCTGGCAGAAGCGTATAGACGGACTTAAATTCCACACCTGCGTGTTTACAAATCTCTATCTCGACCACATCGGCGGCGTGGAGCATCCCACCTTTGAGCATTACAGAGATTGCAAAAAATCCCTTTTTGACCATTACGTAACACAAAACACCGTTGTAAATATTGACTCTCCGTATGCAAAGTACATAACCTCGTCGGCAGACCATACGTCTATGCTCACAATATCCGCGAGCGGAAATATAGGCGCGGACATACACGCCGAAAATATCAAGCAGGCGCGTCTCGGTACGTCACTTGGAGTAAAATTCTCTTGCCACGGACTTGGCTTTGATGGCGAGGAGATATTTCTTCCCTCTCCGGGAACCTACAGCGCGGAAAATGCGCTCCAAACTATCGCCGTATGCCTTTTGATCGGCATTGACGGTGAGTTTATAACGAACTCGCTTAAAACTCTCATTATAAAAGGTCGATGCGAGACGGTCACGCTTATGTCGAAGCCCGATACCCTCTTTGTTATCGACTACGCGCATAACGGCGCAAGTCTGTCGTCTGTGCTTTGCGCTCTGAGAGAATATAAGCCAAATCGCTTGATATGTATGTTTGGAAGCGTTGGCGGACGAACGTTTGGCAGACGAGTTGAGCTTGCCGAGGCGGCAAAGAAAAACTCTGATATTATTATAGTCACCTCGGATAACCCCGCAAGCGAAGCTCCGATGAACATTATAGATGAAATATGCTCGCATCTTACGGGCTTTGACGGTCCCATATATAAATTTGAGGACAGAGCCGAGGCGATAAGATTTGCCGCAGATATTTCTGAAAGTGGGGATTTCGTCCTTCTCGCAGGCAAGGGGCACGAGGACTATCAGCTCGTGCGCGGTAAAAAAATTCCCTTTAATGAAAAGCAAATTTTGCTTGACACCGAAAAAAAGACCTTCTCAAAATTTAATCTTTAAGTCGGCTTTTGTCGAGATTAAATTATTGACCAAAGCATAAAACCGATATATAATATTATTACATATTACAGTCTGATACGGACTGCAACAAAATAAAAGCACAAGGAGAAATTTTTATGAAAATCAAAAGCTTGATATCCATTTTATTGACTCTTATTTTGTGTCTTTCGGGAGTTCTTGTATCCTGCACTCCCAGAAATAACGAACCGGAAACAAACAGCGATCCGGAAAGCGATAAGCAGGTAATTTCCGATGCGCTGTCTGAGGGCTCCATTGGAGACATCTTTGAAAAACTTGAGAGCGAGGAAACCTCTCCCGATCTTTCCGCGCTTTACGAGGAAATTGCAGGATTATCCTTCAGCTCCGAGCTTGATATTGATACCCAATGGCTAGACTCCGTGCTTTTCCTCTCTATGAATGACGGTATAATTGAAGCAAAGCTTCCCGAAAAAAGCACCTACGTGGTTTTGGATAAGGATTTCTCCGTCATAACTCTTTCAGGATATCCCTACAGCGAAGGTTATTGGATTAAGTCCGAGGAAATGATGCCCTCCGACATCGAGATTCCATCCGACAATCAAAGCTTCGAAGATGCTCTCGGTATTTCAGAGGAAGCTCTTGATCTTATTAAAGGCTTCTCCTTCCCTGAAATTGATGAGAATGACATAGCGCTTGACGGCAACTGGTATATAATCCCCGACGAATATTACAAGGATATTGCAAAATCGGTGCTTGATCTTATTGTTGAGATTGCCGAGCTTGAAGGAGAAGAAACTCCCACTGAGGAAGAATACAACGAGGCTATGGACGATATAATGAAGATAGTCGATGCTCTCGGTCTCAAGATAGGCTTCGCAGTGTCCGGCGAAAACATCGTAGGCATAAAGGTTATTATGGATGTTAACGTTGACCAAATGTCTCAAATCGCTAGCGGAGAGATCGCGCCGCCTACCGCAACCCCCATCGCCAAAGAAGATGATAACAAGAATGAAAAGCTTGCAACGGCGATTGAAATATGGCTCACGGACGATGCGATGTTCCTTTCCTCTGTTGAAATATCCCTCGACATAGCTATGGAGTCCTTATCTGCCAAAGGCGACTTGGGCTACAAGTATTCATATGAAAATTCTATGCTCTCAGGTGTGTCCGTCAATACAGATCTTGAAATTGCCGAAGGTCAAGAAGATGTGATCTCTATAAAAGGTGAATTCTCCACTAAGCTTATCTTTGAAGGCTCCGAGGTCTGCGGTCTGTCCGTTGATGCCGACATGGAAATGACAAACATTCCTATCGGAGGAGATAGCTATACACTCAAGGATGGCGGATATGAATACGTCACCTGCATCGGCGACGTGAATGTTGACTCCTCTCTCGTTATAGATCTCTCAAAGATAGATGATATTGGAGAAGAGGTCGTATCTGCGGACATAGATTGCAAGGTTAAGGCTACCTCCCTTTATTACGAGGAGTATCCCGAGCCCACATACAATGAGCAGTACGACATGTGGGAACATGGAGACCCTGTAAAATCCTCCGATATGAGTGTATTTGAGGATGCTCCCGAGACTTCCGACTTCAACAGCATTATTGATATTTACGGCTACGCAACGGTTGAGTCTGAAAAGCTGATAGATATCTACTTTATTGTAGCTATGGATGAGGACGTTACCGCTAACATCTCTGGAAAGCTTGATCTTGACAACGCTAAAAAAATTACCCTTCCCGATGGTCTTGATGCTGACACCTTAGCGGAGGATTACGCAAGAATAAAGCTCAAAGCAGAAAAAGTCGCTGATGAGATCGAGTACGACTACACATCCATCCTCCACGACGGCTATTATATACATGATGCCGAATCCGGTCTTTACGCATATATTTCTGTGTTTGGAACTGTAGAAAGTATAGGCACGGTCACCCCTGATAACGATGACTTCATAGACGATTGCGGCGTGCACATTGAATATACAAAATAAAAATCCACAATCAAAAAAGGCATAACCTTGTGTTATGCCTTTTCTTTTTTATATCTCATCAATTTTAATCAAATTGGTATTTCCCGAGTGACCTGTCGTGTCGCCGCCCGTAATAACGATCTTATCCTTCTTGTGAAGTCCAAGCTCTTTTGTCGCTATTTTCTTTGCGGTATAGAACAGCACGTCGGTAGACGTGAACTTCTCGCACATTGCGGGAGTAACTCCCCAGGAGAGAGCCAGCTTTCTCCACGTCTTTTCATTTGTGGTAAGACCAATGATTGATACGGGAGCGCGGAAACGGGATACCATTCTCGCGGTCATACCCGAGAGCGAGCAGGCAACGATCGCCTTTGCGTCAATGTCAATCGCCATACCGCAGGTGGAGTGGGAAACTGCGTCGGTCATATTGCGGATCCGGAAATCAGCCTCGCGGAATTTCTTTTTATAGTCAATAGTTCCCTCTGTAGTTTCAGCAATTTTCGCCATGGTCTCAACAGCCTGAACGGGATATTTGCCCGCCGCCGTTTCTCCCGAGAGCATAATCGCGCTCGTGCCGTCGTATACGGCATTGGCAATATCCGAGATCTCGGCTCTCGTGGGACGGGAATTATTTATCATTGATTCAAGCATTTCGGTTGCGGTAATAACACGCTTGCCAAGCATACGGCATTTAGTTATCAGCTTTTTCTGTATTGCGGGAAGATGCTCAAAAGGAATTTCAACTCCCATATCTCCGCGCGCGACCATAATACCGTCGCAGTATTGACAGATCTCCTCGATGTTATCTACGCCCGATTGGTTCTCGATCTTGGCAATCAATTCAATATCCTCTGCGCCAATCTCGCTCATATAATTGCGAACGTCGATTAAGTCCTGCTTGCAAGAAACAAAGGAGCAAGCAATATAATCCACAGAATGCTCAACACCCCACTTGATATCCTTCTTGTCTTGCTCTGAAAGATAAGGCTGATTCATTACTTTACCGGGGAAGCTCATGCTCTTACGGTCGGAAAGCTCTCCGCCACAGATAACGGTACAAACAATTTCCGTATCCTCTATTTTTTCAACTGCAAAGCTAAGTAATCCGTTGTTAAGGAGTATCTTATCACCAACCTCAAGCTCCTCGGGAAGTCTTGAATAGCTTACTGATACACGCTCTCTATTACCGATAATATCCTCGGTGGTAAAGGTAAATTTATCTCCGTCGAAGAGAGTGACCTTACCGCCTTCAAATGTCTTTATACGGTATTCAGGGCCCTTGGTATCAAGCATTACCGCGATGGGAAGCTCAAGCTCCTCTCTGACCTCTTTTACAACGTCGAGACGTCTTTTATGGTCGTCGTGAGTGCCGTGGGAAAAATTGAATCTCGCAACGTTCATTCCCGCTTTGCAAAGCCCGGTTATGACCTCTTTGGTCTCACTTGCGGGTCCAAGAGTACACACAATTTTTGTTTTACGCATAATTATATCCTTTCTGATACGTTCCTCAGATAAATAATTAAATTAAAAAGTCACCCATATATATTATAGTTTATTCCCAGGCGGTTGTCAATCATTTTTGACATATTATAGCCTTGAATTTTATTTGTTTTTCAACTGTACGAGAATATTCTCAAGCTCCTCAATACTATCGCTCTTCATTACTCTATCGCGCAGATTTGCCGCGTCGCGCACGCCCTTGATATACCAAGCCACGTGCTTTTTCGCCTCTGCTGCTGCGGTGTGCTCACCCTTTTCGCAAACCATCATATCAAGCTGACGGATAATAATATCAATTCTGTCCTCGAGCTCGGGATAGACGTACTCTCTGCCATCAAGCGCGGCAGAAATCTCAGAGAATATCCACGGGTTTCCGCGTGCGCCGCGCGCTATCATAACTCCATCGCAGCCCGTCTGCTTTATCATATTTATCGCATCTGCGGCGCAGTAAATATCACCGTTGCCCACAACGGGTACTTTAACCGCCTCTTTTACGCCCGCAATTATTCCAAGGTCAATACCGGGATTATACATCTGCTCGCGTGTGCGCGCATGGACGCAGATAAGTGATGCGCCTGCGTCCTCAAGCATCTGCGCCATCTCCACGGCGTTTTTATTATCGTTCGAAAATCCAGCGCGTATCTTGACGGTGACGGGTGTCTCTTTAAGCACCCCTTTGACCGCGCGGACTATGTCTGCGGCGAGCTTAGGATTTTTCATAAGCGCGCTTCCCTCGCCGTTTGATACTATTTTATGCACGGGACAGCCCATATTTATGTCAATCGCTGACGGCTTTATTTTTGAGGTGCAGCCCTTGTAGTCCATGCTCTCAAGTCTTGACGCCGCCTCTGCCATAAATGACGGCTCGCTGCCGAATATCTGTACTGCCGCGGGATGCTCGTCTGCGTCAAGGGACGCAAGCGGCGCGGTCTTTGACTCAAATCCTTCTTTTTTGCTTAACTGCTCATAGCAGAGCGCCTTTGCCGAGAGCATTTCGCTCACCGTCAGCTCTGCTCCGCATTCGCGGCATATTTTACGAAACGCCTTGTCGGTCACACCTGCCATTGGTGCAAGCATCAAGCCATGTTTGAGCTCTATATTTCCTAATTTTATTTTCACGTAATTTCTCCGATAGATTCTTTTTTATTATGATAACATAATTTATCATGCTTGTCAATCTCACTCGTTTTTTTGGGCAAAATATTTTCAAAGATATTCCCCAAATCCGTTGACTTTTACGCGCGTGGGTGATATAATTTAGAGTGACAAAATACAACTTGAAAGAAGATAATATATATGGAAAATCTTGGCTACTACAACGGTAAATTCGGACCGCTTGACGAAATGACAGTTCCCTTTAACGACCGCGTTCACTTTTTCGGTGACGGCGTTTACGAGGCAACTCCCGCGCGCAATCACAAGATATACGCTCTTGACGAGCATATCGACCGCTTCTACCGCTCCGCTTCTATGCTTGACATTAAAATCCCCTATACAAAGCAGGAGCTTGCAGACATACTCTGCGACCTTGTAAAAAAGGTGGACTCCCCCGATCAGTTCGTATATTGGCAGGCAACTCGCGGCACGGCGATCAGAAACCACGTCTACGACGAGGATATGAAGGCAAATCTCTGGGTATCTCTCAAGCCGCAGAAGGCAAAGGACATTTACACCCCCGTCTCTGCAATAACCGCTCCCGACACAAGATTTTATCACTGTAATATAAAGACCCTCAACCTGCTCCCCAGCGTTATGTACGCACAGCAGGCACAGAAGGCGGGTGTTTACGAGACGATACTTTACCGCTCCCCCGAGAGAGTGACCGAATGCTCACATTCAAACGTACATATAATCAACCAAAAGGGCGTGCTTCAGACCGCTCCCCTTGACAATCTCATTCTCCCCGGTATCGCCCGCCGTCACCTGCTTGACGCGGCGGTAGCTCTTGGATATGAGGTGGACGAAACTCCATTCTCGCTCGACGAGCTTATGAGCGCGCGCGAGGTCATCATCACATCGTCAAGCGCATTCTGCATGATATGCAACAATATCGACGGCAAGCCCGTCGGCGGCAAAGAGCCCGAAATGATTGCAAAATTACAGAAATCAGTCATGGATGATTTTATTGAGAAGACGAATTGAATAACAAATTATGGCGGGAGTTTATCTCCCGCCTTTTTTTATGTATTAGTTTGCTACAATCGGTCTAAAATACCGTTAGTTATCTTCACAAATTGTCACGGATTTTTGCTAATTTACATAAACCTTACATTCCTCGAACGAAAGCATGGTAGTTTGATTTTCCCGTCTGCGGTATAATGACGGTGCAAAACATAAAAAGGAGATTTTGAACAATGAAAAGAATTTTTGCACTCGTACTTATATTTTCACTCACACTCTGCACCCTCGGTGCGCTCACATCCTGCGGTGGCGCAAAGTTTGATGAAAACAAGAACATCAGCGTCGTCACTCGTGAAGATGGAAGCGGAACAAAATCCGCATTTATGGAGATTATCGGACTCAAAGGCAAGACCGACGTTTCGGGAGTTATCGTTGCAACAGGCACGGCTGCCGTTCTTCAGGAGGTTAAGGGCAACCCTCTCGCAATCGGTTACGATAGCCTTGGCTATATCACCGACGAGGTAAAGATTCTTAAGGTTGACGGTGTCGAGCCCACCCTTGAGAACATCAAGAACGGTACGTATAAGATTTCCCGTCCTCTCAACGTTGTTTATCAAGAAAGCAAGGTAGCCGGTGCTGTTAACACCGCGTTCCTTACCTTCCTCCAGAGCTCCGATGCGCAGAGCATCATCTCTGCTAACGGCTACGTTTCTACTAAGGAGGGCGCTGTCCCCTACACTGTTGTTCCCGGTCTTTCGGGCGAGATCGCCATTTCGGGTTCTACTTCACTCAAGCCCCTTATGGAGAAGCTTGCGGCTAAATTTGAGGAAATGCAGAGCGGTGTCAGCGTTACCGTCGGCGGTGGCGGAAGCGGCACGGGATATAACGATGCGAAAAACGGCGTGTCCGATTTCGGTATGATCTCCGAAACATTCAACTCCTCCAAGGCTGATAACTGCACCTACTACGAGGTTGCAAAGGACGGTATTGCTGTAATCGTTAATAAGGCAAACACCTTTGACAACATTTCTCTTGAGGATCTTAAGAACATCTACAACGTAGATGCAGGCGACGCGGCTATCAAGACTTGGGCAGGCGTTTTAAAGTAATATGAAGAATCTGTACGGATTTATCAATGCGAGAGAAAAGGTAATGCGAGGAGTATTCCTTTTCTCCGCAATCTTTTCAATTCTCGCACTTGCGACAATAACGATATTTTTGTTAGTAAGCGGTGTGCCGTTTATCGCAAAGACAGGCTTTGCAAAGTTTCTCTTTGGAAGCGATTGGGCGCCGCTTGCAGACACACCAAGCTATGGGATATTCCCGATGATCGTTGCTTCACTTTACGTTACAGCACTTTCTGTTATCATCGGCATAGGCATAGGACTTCTTACGGCGATAGCACTTTACAAGTTCTGCCCGAAGAAGCTCGTCGCCCCCATCAGACAGATGATCAACCTGCTCGCAGGTATTCCTTCGGTCATTTTCGGTCTGTTCGGTATGACGATTATTGTTCCGTTCATCAGAGATTACGTTTCACCTACAGGCGTTGGCTACGGTATTCTCTCGGCTGCGCTCGTCCTCGGAATTATGATATTACCGACCATCGTAAGCGTAAGCCTCGATTCCTTGAACAGCGTTTCTAACACCTACTATGAAGGTGCGCTCGCTCTCGGTGCAACTAAAGAACAAGCCACATTCAAAATTATGGTACCTGCCGCAAAAAGCGGTATTCTCGCCGGTGTCGTTCTCGCTATCGGACGAGCTATCGGTGAAACGATGGCGGTTATTATGGTTATCGGCGGAAGCCCCGAAATGCCCGAAAGTCTGTTCCAAAGCGTAAGAACCTTGACAGCAAATATTGCAATGGGCGCGCTTGAGCTTCAAGATGATGCGCTTTCTGCGCTTATCGCAACGGGTGTTGT